>CAIUOU010000019.1 GCA_903900845.1 uncultured Opitutia bacterium | reverse complement strand
TACCGCGAGCGCACCTACGGCACCACCAACATCCAACGCTGGCGCCACGGTTGGCTGTTGCTCAGAATGGTCGCCTTTGCAGCCCGCAAACTGAAGTTTATCTGATCCTCCATGAAGGTCCCGATCCTCGACCTCAAGCCGGCCTGCGACGAGCTGCGCGCGGACTTGGACGCCGCCTATCGCCGCGTGATGGACTCGGGCTGGCTGCTGCTCGGTCGCGAGTTGGAGGCGTTCGAGGCCGAATACGCGGCCAGCGTGGGGGCGTCCCACTGCATCGGCGTGGCCAACGGACTTGAGGCGATGCAGCTCGTGCTCATGGCGCTGGGCGTGGGGCCGGGCGACGAGGTGATCGTTCCTTCCCACGGCTACATCGCGACGTGGTTGGCGGTCAGCCACACGGGCGCGCGACCGATTCCCTGCGAGCCGGATCCCTGTACCTACAATCTGGACGCGGAGCGGATCGCCGACTGTCTGAGCCCACGCACGCGCGTGATCCTGCCCATTCACCTTTACGGCCAGACGGCCGACATGGAACGGATCAACGCATTTGCAGAGAAACACGGGTTGATCGTGCTGGAGGACGCCGCGCAATCGCATGGCGCACGCTGCCGAGGACGTGCCGCGGGCTCACTGGGGCACGCCGCCGGGGTGAGCTTTTACCCGAGCAAAAACCTCGGCGCGCTGGCCGATGCCGGCGCGATCACGACCTCCGACGCCGCTCTGGCCGACAAGCTCCGGCATCTCCGGAACTACGGGTCGAAGGTACGCTATCAGAACGAATACCAGGGAATGAATTCCCGGCTGAGCGAGCTGCAGGCGGCGTTTCTTCGCGCGAAGCTGCCGCATCTCGACACCTGGAACGCTCGGCGCGGGGCGCTCGCCGAAAGATATCTGCGGCAACTGGCCGGCGCAGGTGACTTGATTCTTCCCTCGGTGCCGGATTGGGCCACCCCGGTCTGGCATCTTTTCGTGGTCCGGACATCGCGTCGCGACCCACTCCAGCGCCATCTCGCCGCGAAAGAAATTGGCACTCAGATCCACTACCCCGTGCCGCCGCACCTCTCCAAGGCCTACGCCGGAGCCGGCTGGAAACGCGGCGACTTCCCGCTCGCCGAAAAGATGGCTGGCGAAGTTTTGAGTCTCCCGATCGGACCCCACGTGACGGCGGACCAGGTCGATTATGTCTGCGAGCACGTGCGCGACTTTTTTGGCTCCGCATGAGCGGGTCGACCGGCAGCACATTCTTTTTCGATCCTGAGGAGCTTCTGCCGCAGGCTTGGAGTCAGCTCGCCGCGGGCCCGCTTCATACCTTCAACCCGGGAATTGAGCGATCGGCGGACGGCAACTGGATCCTTTCCTACCGTGTGGTTGGTGCCGACGGTCGAAGGCGGATCGGCATCTGCCGGCTGGATCAGCATTACCGGTTAATTCCAGGAACCGCAGCCGCCCTGAGCGACAGGTTCACGTTCCGCGAACCCAACTCCTATCCCGCGGTGGTGCTCGATTGGTTCGCCGACCCGCGTCTGCTTCGGCTGCAGGACAAACTCTTCGTTTATTGGAACTCCGGGTGGCACGAGCCGCGTAATCATCAGTTTCTCCATGAGATCGACGAGGCAACGCTGCGACCGGTAGGGACCGCCCGGGAGCTGGTTCTCGCAGGGGCAGAACGGCGCAAGCTTGAGAAGAACTGGATGCTGTTCGGGCAAGCCGGCCGTTCGCTCGCCGTGTACTCGGCCCAACCGCAGCGGGTTCTGGAGTGCGACCTTGGTGGTTCGGGGGAAATTAACTGTCGGGAGATCGCAAACACGGACTGGGCACCTACAGACTACCCCGCGTGCCATGGCGGCCTCCGGGGCGGCGCGCCTCCCCGTCCAGCGGGCGAGCTCCTCTGGTCATTCTGCCACACCGTGCACGACGGTCCGGACGGGTATTGCTACCGGCCGGCGGTGTACGCGTTTCATGCGACCCCGCCCTTTGCCCCGGCCGCGATACCGGTCGCCCCCTTGAAGCTCACCCGCGAACCACTGCCCGTCCGGCGCCACCCGCGTCTCAATCCCGCGGTCGACGAGGTGGTGTATCCCTGCGGCGCAGTGAGGGACGGCAGCAACTGGGTCGTATCGTGGGGACTCAACGATGAGCGCTGCGCCATCTCGATCTTACCACAGTCCTTCGTCGACGCAGGGGTCGTTCCTTGGCGGACGACAGTCTAGCACCGCTGTTGACCTCGGCGCGCCCCCGCGAAGAGGGTGAAGTGATGGCGGTATCCAAGCCCAGTCCCCTGCGCGCGCTGTTCGTGGAACCGGCCCGGATGGTGGGCGGGCTTTGGGCCCATCGGGAACTGCTCTGGAAATTCACGCACCGCGCGATCGAGGTAAGGCACCGCGGAAGCCGCCTGGGAGCGCTGTGGGCGTTGGTCAATCCGCTCTCGATGCTGGTGCTGTACTTCATCGTGTTCGGCCGGATCTACGGGACGCGCTTCGGGGTGCTGCCAGGGGAAACCGAATTCGATTTCTCCCTCGCGCTATTTCTGGGCCTAAGCCTGTTCCACGTATTCACCGAGACGCTTTCGGCTTCACCCGCGATGATCACGGGGAACCCGAACTTCGTGAAGAAGGTCGTTTTCCCCCTCGAAATACTTCCGTTGGCCCAGGTAGGGGCCGCGTTATTCCATTTTGGCGCGGGACTCGTGCTCATCGTCACCGGAAGCTTCTTCGGCAGCGCCGGGCTGGGCTGGAGCCTCGCGTGGACTCCCGTGATTCTGCTGCCACTTCTCCTGCTCTCGCTCGGCTTCGGTTGGGCCCTTGCTGCGATCGGCGTCTTTCTGCGGGATATCGGACAGGTCACGGGATTCGTCGCCACCGCGCTGCTGTTCGCCAGCGCCGTGATGTACCCGCCGGACAAGATTCCAGCCGGGCTGGACTGGCTGCGCTTCAACCCGCTGCTGCAGATCGTCGATCTCGCCCGACGGACGGTACTCTGGCATGAGCCGATGCCTTGGGCTACGCTAGGGTACGTCTACGGGATGGGGCTGATCGTCTTCGCCTTAGGTGCCGCACTTTTCTCACTACTCCGCCGCTCGTTCGCGGAGGTGATCTGACCACCTTCAGGCCGGTCGCCCGAACGAGATTTCATAGGGCAGCCGCACCAGTCCGTGCACCACTTCCTGTTCGGGAGTCGTAGCGACTTCCACCACGGCCGCGTTTAAGACGCGGTCCCAAGTGTTGTCGGCATCGCCGCCCGCACCGCAACCGAGGTCGAGCGTGTACTGACCCGGCTGAAGCTCGAGGCGGAAACGGATCGAAACCAGCGCGACACCGCCGGCCGGAAGCGATGCGATCAGCCGACGCGCCACACGCAGACCGGTCGCGAAGACGACCTGCCCGTGCCGGTTGCGCAGCTCACAGCCAGCGCTCACGCCCGACACATCGCGGGCCGCGCGGACGAGGACCGCCACCTGGGCCCAGTCCCCCACCCTGTAACCGCCAGCCGCCGACCCATCGGCATGCAGCAGCCAGGCCTGCTCCACGCGGACTCCGCCGTCACCCAGACGTTCACAACCTGAGACATCCAACGGCGCCGCCTCAGGGACCTGCGCCGATTCCAGTTCGGATGAGGAGGTCGACGGAGCAGGGGTGTTGCCCGTCAAAGCCGACATCGCCGTCACGTACTCGCGCACGCACGCTCCGGCCTCGCCTAGATACCGGACGCGCCCTTGGTCGAGCCACATCGCCCGACGGCACATGCTGAGCACGAATGAAAGATCGTGGGTCACCACGAGGAGCGTGACCCCGCGCTGAATGAGTGCATTGAGGCGACGGCTGCACTTCTGCTGGAACACGATGTCGCCAACACTCAAAGCCTCGTCGATGATGAGGATATCGGGCTCGACGGAGATCGCGACGGCGAAAGCCACCCGCATCATCATGCCAGTCGAGTAGGTCTTCACCGGCTGCTCGAGGAAATCCCCGATGTCGGCGAAAGCGGCGATGGACTCGAAGCGCCGCTCCATCTCGGAACGGGAAATGCCGAGGATCGCCCCGCTCAGGAGGATGTTTTCCCGGCCGGTGAACTCGGGGTTGAACCCGGAGCCCAGCTCCAGCAACGCCGTCACCCTCCCGCGGACCGTGAAGTCGCCGGCCGTCGGCTGCAACGTGCCGGCGAGAATCTGCAACAGCGTGCTCTTCCCCGCGCCATTGCGCCCGATGACCCCGAACGCCTCGCCCTTAGCCACCTCGAAGGAAACCTCGCGGAGTGCATGCACCTCTCCAACGCCGGAAGCCGCGTCGAAAAATCCGAGCGCCGACCGGAGATGACGTCCCAGCCCAGCCCCGGACTGGTACGTCTTTCCAACCCCGTCCGCCCGCAATGCCGATGGATGCTGATCAGGTGCATCGCGGTGTTCGGCCTCGAAGGATGACATCAAAATAATTGCAGCGCGCTAGGCGCCCGCGGGGCAAGGCGTAAGCCGCGAGACGGGTCAGCGTGGCTGAGATTGCTGTGTTATTGAGGCGGCACGTTCAAGGCAGGCGCGCGCTTCTGCTTCCCGGCCTGGTACGCCTTGCAGAAGTCTTCCGAGCCGGATCCAGCCCTCAGCCGAAGCGGGTTTCAGTCGGATCGCCTGCTCGAGGGCCTCAATGGCCTTGGCCAAGACCCTGGGGTCCTTGGAGCGCGCCAGGCCAAGATGCAGCCAGGCCTCGTGATTACCTGGGTCGACCCTGACTGCAGTCTCCAAGCAGGCTATAGCCTCGTCGAGAGCTTCACCGCGGTTGTAGAGCGCAGCACCCAGAGCGATCCGGAAGTCTACCCGTTCGGGCCTCAACTCAACGGCTTTACGCAGTAGAGGCACGCTGTCTGCTACCTTACCAGAGCGCATCAGCAGAAGTCCAAGCTGAGCATGCGCCATGGAATGGGAGGGCTGCAGACTCAGGCACTCCCGGAGAGAACTCTCGGCAGGTTGCAAAGCTCCCAAGGCGATTTGAGCGACTCCAATTTGATAATGAGTCTCGGCCTCCCGCGGTTCCAATCGGACAGACTCTCTCAGGTGTTCAAGCCCCTCAGTTGCACCTTCAGGTTTCGAAAGTAGCGCAACGCCCAAGGAACCATGCGCGCGGTGGTTGAGCGGCGCCTTTGCAATCGTGTCCCGCCAAATACTTTCCGCAGACGTAAAGTCCACGTTCCGCTGGTACGAAAGAAAGCCGAAGATAAGTGTCAGGCAGGCCAGCACCGTGGTGAAGAATCGCGGCAAGAATCGGTGGATGAGAGCCGAAGCCGCGACGCACGAGCAGATCAGGGGCAGATAGAGCCTATTTTCAGCGATGGGTGCGCCGACGACGGGAAGCAACGACGTGGTTGGCAAAAGTAGCACCAGGAAGAAGGTTCCAGGTAGTCCGGCCGGCTTCCGGCGTAAGAGCCCAGCAACGCTAAAGAAAAGAGTCGGAAGCCCGAGTAGTCCGACCCAAACCGGGAACTGGGAAAGAGACGCTGCGGTTGTACCACGGTCGAAGATCAACGGAGCCGGCCAGATCGCGAGGCGAACGTATTCGCCCCAGGCGCGGACTTGGATGATCAGGTATTCGCTTAACGACCAATCCAAGGTCGGTATGCCTCCGCGGGAGAGTAAGCCGGAGCTTACAGAAATGGCGCTGAAGAGGAGCAGTCCAGGCGCGTAGATGAAAAGCAAGTGGAGGACAGTCGTCCGGAATGGGGAGCCATCGGGCCCGCGAAGGAACCGGATCAGGAGCAAACTCACCAACGGAGCCGTGACGATAGTCTCCTTCGTGAGTACGCCGCCGCAGAATGCTGCGCCACCGATAGCGCTCCAACCGATCGAAGGCGAGGAACGCAGCCCCCGCAGCGTACTACCCACGGTGGTGAGATAGAAGAGCGCCATTAGGCTCTCCGCTCTCTGGGACACGTAGGTCACGCATACGGTGTTAATCGGATTGAGTAGCCAGAGTGAGACCGCTCCTAACGCGATACGGCGCCCGTTATCCAGGGTGACACCAATCCGAATAAGAATCTGCAAGATCAGCCAGAAGCCCAAAAACCCGTTGGCTACGTGGATCAGCAGATTTCCGAGGCGGTAGCCGGCGGGATTTAGCCCGCTCCAACTGTGGTCGAGTGCGAAACTCCAGTTCAGCAATGGACGCCCAGCGGTGAAACTCCACTCAGGCGGATCCCAACTTAGGGCAGCAAGCGCGCCTGCTCGGATCGTGGGATTTTCGACGACTGACGGAAAATCGTCCAAAAGGAACGGCGAGCGCCACGTTCCAACATAGGCGCACGCCAGGAGAACCAACAGCCCAGAGGAGATAAACAAGAGAGGGCTTCCGCCTGAGGGATTCGGATACCTCTCATTGTTTTCCATCGGTAGGCGCGGAGGCGAAACAGGGTTGCCGATTTAGACAAAGAAAAAGGGCGACCGGTCTCCCGGTCGCCCTTTGCGGCGTAATATCAGTCAACTATCAAGGAGACGGCGGCAGGTAGGTGCCGGTGCCGATGTTAGTCGGCGCCCTGCCCGCCAGATCACCCGCGAGGCTCAAGGCGCTGAGGTCCTTGGTGCCAGGCGCGCTGACGGTGATCGTACCATTGGCCTGGATGAGTTTGGCCAAGGTGATGTTGCCGGAGGCGGTGAACAGACCCGTGGAGTTCAGGTTGATCGTACCACCCTTGTTCACGATCGCGATGCTGCCACCCACCGAATTGAAGGTAGCGGCACCCGTCGCGGATGAACCGGAAGCCAGCGCGATATCATCGGCCTCGGTGATGCTCACGACCGCGCCCGCGAAGCGAACGGAGCCGAAGGCATTGCCCGAATTGGTGAGATCGATGTTGCCGGTACCAGTCTGGAAGCTGGCATCGCTGGTAACCTTGACGGCACCCGCGTTACCGATGCTGCCCGTCGCCGAGGTAACGGTGAGGTTGGCGGCCGAGGCGGTCTGGTTGGCGGCGCCGAGAACCAGCGTAGCGCCACCCAGCGGAGCCAGCGTAACGTTCTTGGCGTTGAACACCACGCCACCGGACGTCGGGAACTCAGTCGTCGGATCATCGAGGGTGATGTTGCCGTTGGAGGCCGTCAGCGAGACGACGCCCGTGCCAGCGCCACCGACGGTGCCGCCGGGACGAACGTTGCTGAGGCCGGTATCGATGATGTCACCGTTGACCGAGGTCGCCGAGAAGTTACCCGTGGCGGCCGCGGGCATGGTCACGCGACCGAGGTTGAGGGTACCGTTCTCGACGATGCTGATCGCAGCATTACCAGTAACGAACACACGGCCGAAGTTGTTACCAACATTGGTGACGGCGATGTTACCGGAGGTCGACGTGAAGGAGGTGGTGCCGAAAACCTTCGCGGCGGCCGCCTGCGTGAGTTCACCAGCCGCGGAGACGGTCAACGAGTTGGCGTCAATCGTGCCGAGGCTCAAGTTGCCAGTGGAGATCAGGGCAACTTGGCCCGCCGGAGCGGAGGCGTTCACACGAGCCGTGAACCCACCGGTCGTCGACTGACCAGTCTGGGTCGTATTGCCGAGGAGGATGCTTCCATTGGCAGCGGACAGGGTCACGTTGCCGGCTGAACCCGTCGACAGGGTGGTGTTACCCGCGCCGGTATTGTTATCCTCGATGATGCTGCCCGTGCGGCTGGTGAGCGATACGGTCGCATTACCAGAGCTCAGGTTACCGAGGCGAATGCTGCCGTCCTCAGCGAACGTGATCGCACCACCACCGCTGGTGAGCTGCACGCGACCGAAGCTGTTACCAGCGTTGGCCACCGTGATCGAGTTGTTCGAGGTAGTGAAAGAGCTCGTTCCGAAGCTGAAGATCGAAGAACCCGTGCTCTGGGCGATACGGCCCGAATTACCGGCACCACCGTTAGTGGCGGTAGCGAAGATCGATCCCACATTCAGGTTACCGAGGGTGACGCCCCACGTTCCAGCCTCAGACAGCTGAGAGCCGATGTTCGCAGGTGAACCGGGGGCAACCGTGCCGCTGGAGCCAGCGGTGACAGAGACGGCGGTGCCAGCAGTGCCTGAAACGCTGACATTGTTGATGTCATTGATGATCGCTCCACCCGTCGGGCTTGCGAGGACAACGTTGTTGAAGTCGTTGTTACGATAGAGGACGGCGTTGCCAGCGGTAGCGAGAGTGGTCGTTCCACCGACCTTCAGCGCGCCGTTCGAGGTTTGAACAACGCTGGTGTTCGTCGCGCCAGTGATCGTCACGGTCGGAAGACCGGCGCCGGCGACACCGTTGGTGTAACTACCGTTGCTCGCGCTGTTGGTGACGTTGAAGCCAGTGATCTGGCCCGCGGCATTGAGGGTGGCCGTTACCGTTGCGGGGGTAGCGGGAGCGCCACCACCAACACCGTTGCCAACCACTGTGACCGTCGGGGCGGTGGCGAAGGTCACCATGCCGACGGTTGAGGATGAGTTGGAGGCGATGGCGGTAAGACGTCCGGTGTTTTCGTTGACCGTAACAACCGGTGCAATCCAGGTGTTCGTCGGGGCCAAGGTCCCCGCGTCAGCGATCACGCCCGCCGCGGTGAGCGACAGGTTGCCGCTGATCGTCGAGAAGCCAGCGACATTGATGTAACCGCCGGCGTTGACGGACAGATTACCCGTGGTGATGTTGCCGAGGGTGATCGGAGCATTGGCCGTGGTGAGACCGGAAGCAGTGCCGATCGTGGTGGTTCCGTTCGCGCCAAGGATCGACGTAACTTCGACCGCGCCATTCAGATTCGTGATCGAATTGTCCAGACCACCGTTCAGGGCGATCTTGCCGATGCGGCTCTCCGTGGCGGCGGTCGTGAGGGTCGCGGCGGCGACCGGCGTGTCGAGGACAACGTTGTTGTTGCCCGAGACCGTGAAGGTCGCAGTGCCGGCGTCGACACGGATGCTACCGGAATCAACGATCGAACCAGACGCGCTCGCGGCGGTGAGGTTTCCAGCGGTGATGTTGCCCAGGTTCAGTGTGGTGGTCTCGGTCAGGGTCACGTTACCCGTGGTGCTGGCGGAAATGGCGCCGGACTGAACCGAAGGCGTGAAGGCTCCGGGGAAGGTAGCGGCATCAAGGACGATGTCGCCGGACACCGAGGACAACACCATGCCGCCCGTGGCGGTCAGGGCGGAGTCGTTATTGTCAGTGATCGTGCCAGTCGTGAGAGCGGTCACGGTCAGAACTCCGGCGATGGTCCCCTTGGTGGCGTCAGAGCCGCTGCCAACTCCAAGCTGGATGTTCTTCGCGGCAGATCCGAGGATCGTGAGATTCCCGGTAACGTTCGCCGTACCAAGCGTGAAGTTGTTCGCGCTCTTGATGGTGGCGTTGCCAGCGGTGACGTTGAAGGAACCCGCGGTAGCATTACCGGCGACTAGACTGTTAGCCTGATCGAGGGTGATGTTGTAACCAACCGCGCTGAAGCTGCTGGCGCTGGTATTGTTGGTCGTGATGATTCCCGCGGCGGTCTGAGCGAGGTCGCCGCCGGCAGAGGTCAGCGAAACACGGCCCGACTGCACAGTACTATTGAGGAGGATGGTTCCGTTGGTGGAAGCCATCGTGGTCGTGAACTGGCTGTTGGCGATCACCACCCGAGCCTGGTTTTCGATCGAGGTACCGCGGATGTTCACGTTGCGATCGGAGGTGATACCCGTGGTCGAGGAGGCAGCGCCGACAGCCTGGGTGACAACCGCGCCCGAGGCGTTGATGGTCACGCCACCGGTGGTGGCATTACCGCCGCCGATCGTGATAGTCGGAGCGGTCGCTCCATAGCCGGTACCATTACTTGTGACCGTAATGCCAACCATGCGACCTTCGGTGTTTACTACCGCAGTACCGGTAGCAGCAACAGCGGTCGCGTCCTTAGCCGACGTGATAAAGACGGTCGGAGCAGTGGTGTAGCCCGTACCGCCCGTGATGGTGACGCTGGCAATTCCGTCGCCAGCACCGTTCGGGGTGATCGTAGCAGTGGCTCCGGAGCCACCGCCACCGATGATTGAAACTGACCCGGCATTAAGACCCGTGTAACCTGAGCCGGAATTAGCGGCCGTAACGGTCATACCCGCGCCAAAACCGCCTGCACCAATGATCGAGGTGTTTTGGGTTGCGTTGAAAGTGACGGAAGCCGTGGGCGAGGAGAAGGTGATCGCCGGACCAGCACTCGAAACATTGGGAGCAGAAGGGGCGCCCGCATTGAAGTTGCTCGCCGCGATCGTGATCGCTCCGGCACCATCAATTGCCGCGGTAGCGGTCGCAGCCGCGTACGAGCCGCCGCCGATAGGCGTGGCCGTAGCGTTGTTGGTGATGTTACCAACAGTGAGGTTGCCAACGGTGGTGGCGCTGACGGAACCACCGGAGGTCTTCGCGCTGAGATAGCCGCCGATCGAGCTGTTGTTGGCGATCGTGATACCGCTGAGAGCGGACGACGAAGAGTCGAGGTTCACGTTGCCGGTGACGACGAGGGCGCCGTCGGTAGCGATGCCGGCCTGCGAGGGCAGACCGCCCACCTTCATCGACAGGTTGCCCGCGACAGCGGAGGCACCCACCGTGATGATGTTGGCGTCGTTGACGGTGACGTTGCCGCCGGTGAGGACGACACGGTCAAAATTGTTCGTCAGGGTCGCGAGGGTGATGTCAGCCGTACCCGCGTTGAGGGTAGCGGTCTGGGTGCCGGTGACGGCGCCCACGGAAACCGCACCCGCTTGGGTGATGGCGCCGTTGACGGTGCTCACCGAGAGGTTACCGTTGACCGTGGTGGTCGGGAGCACGAGACCAGTCGTGTTGCCGAGGGAGCGCAGGACCACATCGCCAGCGGCGGTGATCGAAGCACCCGTGGTGGTGAACGACGAGGCGGTGGCGGTGAGGTTACCGCCGATCGAGACGCCCGAGCCGAAGGTGATCCCACCGGACGCGGTCCCGCCCGAATAGGCGAGGTCGCCGAGGCTAAGGAAGATCGCGTCGGCCAACTCCGGAACCGTGCTGAGCACGAGGTTCTGGGTGTTGAGCTGGGCATTGGCGCCGATGACGATGCCGCCGTCAGCGAGAATGAACACCTTGGCCGAGCTACCGAGGAGCGCGCCGTTGATCACGGCGGCGTCGGTACCGGTTCCCTTGCTGACCTTGTTCAGCACGGAGCCGGTGCTCGCGAAGTTCCACGTCTCCCCGACGCCAACGTTGAAGTTGGTCGCGCCGGCGGTCGTTCCCCAAGTGAGGATCGCCTTGTCGGAGAAGTTGACGTTAACGGTCGAGCCCGAGGAGGACAGCGACACAGTTCCGCTCGTCGTGGTGAACGAGCTCGACGTGGGAATCACGGCCCAGACCGGGCTCGGAAGGACCGCGAGGGGTCCGACGGCGAGCAGCGCAGTGAAGAGCTTGCGCAGCGACAACCGAGTTTTGGATGCGATGTTCATGTATGTTTGAGGAAGCAGTTTTTGACTGGATTACGCCTAACAGCGGAAGAAAAAACCGTGGGAAAGAATTGGAATCAAGCGATTTTTTCCCACAGAACTGGGGAAAATTCCCCGAGGGAGAACGGCTGCAAGTTTCACTCCAGCCAGGCTTTTCCGGCCCGGAATGACTGCAAGCGCGTCTCGGTGACCTTGATTGCCGGCGATTGGTTCGAGGCCTTGGCGAGCGCCAAGGCGCGCTCCGCGAAGCTCACCGCCTCCGGGAAACGACCGTTGGCGGCCAAGGCTACCGCCAACGTATTCAGGGAAGTCACAGACTCGGGATCGGACTGGGCCGTTTTTTGCGCCCACTCCAGAGCGCGTGGCGGATTGTGGACGGATGGATCGGAAGAAACGGCGAGGACGAAAGCGAGGTAGGACGCGATCTGACCGCTGAATTGGCGCGATAGAGCGGCCTCGTAAACCACGGCGGCGGCGGCATGCCGCTTGCCGCGGAAGAAGGTGCCACCGAAGGCTGAAGCCAGTTCGAGATGAGTACCCAGAGGGGCAACGCGGATGGCCCCTGAGACGCTTTGGGCAGCCGCCAGATGATCACCCCGAGCAACCTGAAGCTCCGCCTTGCGCACATAGGGCTGGAAGGACTCCGGAGATCCCTTGATGAGGGTATCGAAGTCCTCTTCGGCGCCGGATATATTGCCTAAAGTAATCTTGGTTAAAGCGATATGATACAAGGCATCCGCAGGAGTCTGGTTGAACGCCACCTTAAAGAGGAGGGCTGAGACATTGAGGGGAGCCAGATCGTCGGGAACCTTGTAGGGGATCATTTGCAGCCAGGTCGGGATCACCTTGGCGAAAAGGAGTTGGAAACCGAAGGACTGCTTGAAGTCATCCGCGTTCTTGGAGGGCTTCAGTAGGCGGAAATACGGTTCGACGAAGTTTTCCTCAGAAATCATCACGATGTGCGTGACGCGGTGCTTTTTGACGAGTTCCGCAGCCTCGTCAGCTGAGGAGGCGGAGAGGATCGCGCCGGCGGCCTTGAGACCTGCATTATTTTCCCAGTACAACGTGCCCAAGGTTTTGAACCGCCCGTAATAGCCGATCGCGGTTGAACTGTTCGGGCTGGAAAGAACCACGATGTCGCCCTCCGGCTGGGAAGCGCGGATGACCCGCGCGACATCGCGCGCCAGCGCGGAGTTGGCGTCCTTCGGGGAAACACGCCGGGCAGCCACATCATCCCTCGCGGCGACGAGCCTTGCGTAGGGCTGAGGCAGAAATAGGGAGCCGACCAAAGCGGCCGTGGCAGCCAAGCGCCAACGGGGATGAAGGCGGCCGATAGCAACTGACACAAACAGCAGCCCCAAGCCAATTTGGCACGCGCTAGAGTTCAGAAGCCAGCGCGCCTGAAACCAGGCCATCGAGGTGAGGAGCAGAATCGCGAGAACAGCGAAGAAGATAGAGGCAGGCAGCCGGCGCCAAGCGAAGGCGACGGCCAGAAGCCCGATCCAGAGAGGAAGATTTTCAAGCAGGACAACACCGGCAATCCCCGACCAACCTATGCCCTTCAGCGGAACCCAGAGGGGGAGAAATTCTTGAATGTAGAATTTATGGAGGTCGGAAAGGAAAGGGTCAGAAACGACAAAAACTCTTGATCCTCCGATGATTATGGAGGCTGGAGCAATGAGTACGGCCGCGATATGAACCCAAAGAAGCCCATCCCACTTCCATCGCCGTTCCGCGGGCTGAAGCCAGAAACCTGAAACCCGCGCCATGAGTTCGCCTGCGGCCCACCATGCGGCCGAGTAGAACGGGTGGTTGGCTTCCAACCTCAGGCCCAAGTGGTTAGGGAAGTACTCCACCAAGTAGAAGAAGAAGCTGAGACCGCCTCCGACTCGCCCCCAGAGACGCCAGACCTCGGGGTCAAACTGCTCACCCGCCGCGATAGCACGGCGGCCCAGAGCCAGCACGATAACGAGGCCGGAAACGCCAACTACGGCGATGGAGGGCAAGACGGATGCGGCACTGACCCACATACCGAGGGCTCCGCAAACCGCGGAGGAAACCGCACCGCGGCGAGCGACCGACGAAGAAACCGGCAAAAACGGCCTCCAGTTTCCCTCGGGTTGCCACCAGCCGGCGCCCATGAAGAGAGCCCCGAGAAACATCCCGAGCACGGATAGGGTCAGGATTCCATGATGATCCACATAGCTGGGGAAGAATCCTTCATAGATTCGGGGGTGCCCGACGATGGCTGCGGCGAGGACGACGCCCGCGACGAGTCCGGCCCGCCGCACCGCCCAAGCGGATAGCAAAACGACTAGAACTGTTAGTACGAGCGGGTTGATCCAGAGCGCCATCCGCTCGGTAGCCCTAGGTAAAGGGGTATTGTTCGCCCAATGCTCGAGTTTGCCACCCAAAGCGATGATCCATCCCCAAGCAGAGTTCCAATGCACCTCCCGGCCATCTGGCGCATTATCCATGTCCGTAAACCGCAGACGCGACTGGCGTCCCTCCGACAAAGTCAGAGCGTGCCTCACCCATGTATGGGCATCAGCCGCGAAAGCCGGGTAGGGCTGGGCCAGAGGGGTGGAAGGAGCCGCCTCACCCCGCAAGCCAAGCTCTCCGGCAACCCCGAGGTAATCGCGGATCAGGCGAGCGTGGGAGAAGACGAGCGCGGCGAGGACAACCCAGACTGCGGCCATGACCAACCAACGGTAGCGGTGACTCTGAGTCAGGGAGGACATGGCGAGGAATGCTTTTCGGAAAGACCTATGGGGAAGGCTGCAGACTTGGAGCGGCTCGTCAGTTAAGCCGAGCGAAAACCAATGCGCACGCCAACGCCTGAAGCGGTCAGTGCGCGACTTTTCTGGGGTTGCTTGGAACTTCCGTGAACTCAACAGCTCTCTAAACGAACCCATGAGCCTACCTTTCCGACGGCATCTGCTGGCCTTGCTCGCTCTCTTCGGGGCGGCAGCGGACTCGTTGGCGACCGTCGCTGAAACCGTTCAGCCGCCGACGGGCCGCGCTTCCTACATCCTTCGTCAGATCATAATCACGGAAAACGCGGATTCCCTGAAGGAGCTGGACTACGATCCGACGAAGGGCTTCGTCGTGCTGAAAGTTTCCGTGGCCGCGGTGGAAGAAGCGGAAATGAACCGCCGGCTCAAGGCGGGGGAAAATCGCGCGATTGACGAACAGCTACTCGCCGCCGTCGCGGCGGTGGTGGAAAACTACCTGAAGAGCCGGGGGTTTCCCATGGCCGCCGCGCTCGTGCCGCCCCAGAACATAGCCGCGGGCGCACTCCGAATCGTGATTTCGCTCGGACGAGTGCGGAACGTGAAGTTTGAGGGCAACCGCTGGTTTAGCGAATCCTTGCTTCGCGAGAAAATGCGGTTGGAGCGAGGCGGCATCCTGCAAGTGAGCGAACTCGAGCGCTCACTCGCGTGGACCAACAACAATTCCTTCCGGCGCTTGAAGTTGCACGTCGAGCCGGTAGCCGGAACGGGAGAGGCGGACCTCTTTTTCAAGGTCCAGGAGTCGTTTCCCCTGCGATTCAGCGCCGGCTACGAGAACACCGGGAATGCAATCCTCGGCTGGGATCGCTATTCCGCGGGTCTGACCTACGGCAACCTCTGGGGCCAAGACCACCTCATCTCGTACCAAGAGGTGAGCTCCCACTCAATGAAGCTCCTGCGGGCGCAAGCGGTTGAATACCGCGCACCGCTGCCCTGGAGGCACATTGTGTCCGTTTCCGGCTCATTGGTGCGGGTCAACCCCACCTTCCTCGAGGGCCTGTTCGCGCAGGTCGGACGGAACACGAGCATCGACGCGCGCTACGCGATCCCATTCACCAAAGGCTCCTGGGAAGGCGAAGTGACCGCGTCGCTGAGTGCGAAACGAATGAACAACAATCTGGAGTTCGGTGGGGTCCCCGCCCTCACCTCCGCGATTGAGATCTTCACCGGCAGCGCCGGGTTGGCGGCGATCCGTGCGGACCGCTTGGGGCGTTGGGTGCTATCGGCGACGCTGACGGCGAGCCCCGGCAACGTCACCGCGCGAAACAACGAGGAGGCTTTCTCGGAGAGCCGCCCCGGATCACGCCCTCGTTATCTGGTCGGCCAGTTCTGGGCCCAACGACAGACGGTGCTGGCGGGAACGGTGATCCATGTCGCCAAGCTCAGCACGCAGGTCGCGAGCGCCCGCCTGGTCCCCAGCGAGCAGTTTTCGCTTGGCGGGGCGGGCACCGTGCGCGGTTACGAGGAGAGGATCCTGAGCGGTGACGCGGGAGCTTGGTTCTCCCAGGAGCTGCAAAAGCCCCTTCCTCCCGTGACCATCGGCAAGCGCTGGCCGCGTCTCGACTCCACGATGTTGGTATTCTGGGACTACGGCCGGAATCTGATCCGGCAGCCCCGTCCCAACGAGATCCGGGATTCTTTTCTCAGCAGCGTGGGCGTGGGAATCAGGACAAGCCTGGGCAGTTACCTTAACGCCTCCGTGGATTTCGCGCAGCAAATCGAGCGGGTGGAGCTTCCCGGCGCGGCTCATAACCGGCTGCACGTGAAGGTCTCGCTCTCGTACTGAATTGATCCGCGTCCGGCCGCGGGCCCCATGCGCATCCACCTCGGGCATCATTTTTACGGGGCGGGAAATCTCGGGGATGATCTGATGCTCGCGGGTTTCCTGCGGGCGCTGAGGGAGATGGAACCAGGAGCGGAGGTCACCGGGGCGGTGCCCTTCGACCGCGATGCGCTGAAGCGGAGATTTCCCGGCACACGTTGGCACGGAATGGACGTCGCGGAACGGAGGGCCGGCATCGCCGCCTGCGACGCCTGGCTGGGGCTCGGCGGCTCGCCGTTCCAGCACGCGCAGTCACGCTGGTTCGTTGATCATCTCGCGGAGGAGGCCGCGCTGTGCCGGGAGCTGGGCAAGCCGATGTGGTTCCTCGGGATCGGGGTGCAGGCGGAAGGCGAGTTGGAAGATCCGACCGTGCGCGCGGTCTGCTCGCAGGCACGCGGCATCTGGACGCGTGACGCGGCCTCAGCTCGTCGCCTCAGGTCATCAGGAGCCTCAACGCACGCTGCCGCGGCGGCTGACCTCGCCCATCTCTTCCTGGAGAACACCCCGCCGCCGCCCGCGCGGCCAGGGGCCGCGGCGGTCGTGGCGAACTTCGACTATGGGGATTGGCCGGGCCGGGACGCGGCGCTCGCCGCAATCGAAGCCACCCGCCCCAAGCGCAAAATCTGGCTGGCGCAGGAGTCGCGGGAATTACCCGGGGCGGAACGCGCCCTCTTCGCCGCGCTGCCGCCGGAGCAGCAATGCGAGTGGGAACTTGTTTCGCCGGATGACCCCGGCGCGGCGCTGGAGAAGACGCTCGCCCGGTGGCCGGGCGCGGAACTGCTTCTGACCTCTCGGTATCACGCCGCGATCACGGCGGCGTGGGCCGGCTCGCGCGTGGTGGTGATCGGCATCAACGAGAAGCTGCGCGGGGCGGCGGAGGAATTGGGAACCCCGCTGATCGGCCCCGGGGCGGAAAGAGCGGAAGTGGAGCGGGCGCTACAATCGGCCTTGGTCCACCCCGCACCGCGGCACCTTGCCTCGGCGGCCCGCGCCACCTGCGAGGACTGGCACGCCGCCGCCAGCCGCCGGATCACGCCCTGAAACGCTGGATGGCGGACCCCCGCCGGAGCGGAATTTTCTGGGAAGCGCGGAGGGCGATGGGGCAGAGTGGCGATTCATGCCGGCGCTCGCGCTCAGCCTTTTGTTCGTCGCCTACCTCGCGCTGGTGGGACGGGCGGCCTTGGCGGCGTGCCGCTGGCGCGGGGGCGTGCTGCGCGCCTGGCTGCTGGCGCCGGCGACGGGTCTGGCGGTGGTGCTGCTGCTCACGACCATCCTGAACCAGGCCGGCCTTCCCGTCCGGAACCTCGCCTGGCCGCTGACGCTCGCGCTGGCGGCGGCCTCCGTTTCCATTTTACGGATACAACGGACGGCGTTCCCGGCCCGCGCACTCGCGCCCTTCATCGCGGCGGCGGTGGCGTCGGTGTTCTGGACGGGCTGGCCGCATTTCCGGTTCAACTTCGACTGGCTGAGCTACGTGAACGACGACTTCGTGAACTACTGCCTGGCGGCGGAGCGGTTCAAGGACTTCGGCTTCTGGCGCGCGCCCAAACTCGAGGAGCTGGCGGGCAAGGACATCACGCAGTACTACTGGTTCATGCACGTGCCGGGGCTGATGCGCTTCGG
>CAIUOU010000018.1 GCA_903900845.1 uncultured Opitutia bacterium | reverse complement strand
CTGATTGAGGCGACGCCGAAACATGAAGTCGTGTGGGAACTCAGGACGGCCGACATCACCGAGTTTCCGGTGATTATCTTCGGCGGCTTCCATCGCTTCGAGAATGGCAACACGCTCATCGCGAACTCCGACTGGCACTACCAACCTGCGGGTCGAAACGCTGTGCAAGTTTTTGAAGTCACTCGCGACAAACGCGTGGTTTGGAAGCTCGGCGTCGATGCCTTTGCCGGAAAGAAGCCGGGCTCGTTGGAACCCCATAGCGGCTTGGTCGAGCAGCGCATCATCGGGCTGCAATGGCTCGGGCAGGAAAAGAAATGAAGAACCTTACCGCCATCAGCCTTCTCTTCGCCTGCTGCTCAGTGTCCGCTGGCAGCGAGGAGCTGTTTGCCGCCAAGATCGAGCCCATCTTGCGACAGCATTGCTTTGCGTGTCACTCGCACGAGAAGAAGATCAAAGGCGGTCTCGCTCTGGATTCGAGGAGCGGCTGGGAAAAAGGCGGCGACAGCGGACCGGCGGTCGTTCCGGGCAAGCCGGAGGCGAGCCTGCTCATCAAGGCCGTGAGCCATGTCGAAAAAGACCTCCAGATGCCGCCAAAGAAGATGCTGCCCGCTGCGGAGATCGCGCTGCTGAAGGAATGGGTTCGCGCCGGAGCGCACGATCCACGGGTGGAACCCATCACGGCCGAGGCGCGGGCGCTCCCTCCCACACCGCCCGCCGGCCCCACCGTCACCTCGGAAGTAGCCGCCCATGCCGAGAAGTTTCGCCGCGAGATCTTCCCGCTCGTGGACAAGTCCTGCTCCTCCTGCCATGACGCGGACGCCCGGGAGGGAGGCGTGGTGCTCACTGCTCCCGACGGCACGTTCGACCAGCCAACGGAGGTTGCTCTTTGGAAAAAAGTCCGCCGGGTGCTCGCCGCCGGCAAGATGCCGCCCGAGGACGCCGACCCGATCGCGCCCCCGGAGGTCGCCGCCCTCACTGGCTGGATTGACCGCGGCCTCGACATCGAGCGCGAGCGGCTGGCGGCCAGCGGCAGCCGCCATGTGGTCCGCCGGCTCACCAATCGCGAGTTCAACCGCTCGCTGCTGACGCTCGTGGGGGCCGAGTCATCGCTCCGCGACTTCGTGGCGGGCGAAAACGCACCCGCCGCCGCCGTCGAGAACACCGGCTTCTCCAACGACGCGGCCACCAACCCGCTCACGAAGTCGCATCTGGAGGCGTTCAAGAAGGCGGCTCTCACGGCGCTGTCCGATTTCGCCCCTTACATTGAGCAGGCGCGGCCTCCGCTGCACTACTTCTACCACGGTGAATACTGCTACACGTCGCGGGCCACGCAGGATCATGTCTTCGACTTTGTGAAGAACGTCGCCCACCCGCTGTCCGAGCACGAGTTTCGCACCCGCCGGGAGATCGAGAAAATCACCGGCAAGTCGTTCCTGGGTCGCCCCATGAACAAAGCCGTGTTTGGTCCCGCGCTTTTCCCCTTCCAGCCAGGGCCGCTCGAAAAATTCGACAACGATCTGCTGCTCGCCAACGCCGTCGCCTTCCCGGCGAGCGAGATGTATTCGCGGGGCAGCTTCCAGTTCCGCATCCGCGTCCGCGGCAAGCCCGCTGCTGATGGCGCATTGCCCCTGATGCGGATCAAGGTGGGCTGCTTCGATGTCTTCGCGAACCACTTTCGAACGCTCGACAGCGTGCAGCTCACGGAGAAGGAGCAGGTCCTTGAGTTCGAGGGCAACGTGAAGGACTTTCCGTTTCTAGACAGCATTCCACCGGAGCGCACCTTCCGCGATGGCAATGTGCCGAAGCTCGCCTCGTTTGCGACCAACGACTGGCTTGACTGCCTCGGGGCGCTGTTCATCGTGCTGGTGGAGAATGCCAGCCGCCATGAGAAGGGGCTGCCCAAGACGCCCGGCCACCATCGTTTCAGTCTCGGCAACATCCACATCGGCTCCTACGACGAGATCTACGAGCGGGCCCGGGCCAAGACGCTGCCGAACTACTACATGAAGGATTCCGAGCTGGTCGAGGTGTTCCGCAAGAACCAGGCCGAGCTCGCCGGCAAGGCACCTGCCATCGAGATCGACTGGGCCGAACTCACGCTCGCCGACGTGCCGCAGGACAACGCCGTGTTCTTCTCCACAGCCGACCGTGGGCCCAGCGACGCCTACGCCGAACAGGTGATCGGCCGGTTCTTCGACCGCGCCGCCCGCGGCTTTGCCACACCGGAAGGACTACGGCCGTTCCTCGACCTTTACCGCTCACTGCGGGCGGATGGCGTGGGTTTCGAGCGGGCGGTGCATGAGGTGCTCGCGACGATCCTCGTCTCGCCGGAACATCTCTTCCTCGGCGACTTCGGGACCCCAGGTGACGCCCGCGGGCGGGCGCTGCTGCTGGCGGAAAAGCTCTCCTTCTGGCTGTGGGGCGAATCACCCGACGCGCGACTGCTGGCGGCCTGCGATGGGGGCCGGCTGCTGGATGACGCCGTGCTTACGGCAGAGGTCGGGCGGATGTTCGCCGATCCGCGGGCCAGGCGGTTCGTCGATCACTTTCTCACCGAGGCCTGGCACCTCGATCGCTTCGACCAGATCACCATCAACGCCAAACAACATCCGCTTTACGACGCCGAGCTGGAGGCCGACATCAAGGAGCAGTTCCGCCGCACGATGCACGACGCCTTCGGCCTGAATGGCCGCTCCAGCGTGCTCACGCTGATCGCCGACGACCACCTGTGGGTGAACCGCCGCCTGGCCGCCCTCTCCCGTGTGGACGGCTACAAGGGCCGCGGCGAGTTCGTGAAAGTGAAGCTCCCACCGGAAAGCCCGCTCGGAGGCGTGCTCACCCAGGCCAGGATCATGAAGATGAACTCCGACGGCACCGATTCGCATCCCGTCCGCCGTGGCACCTGGCTCCTGGAGCGGATTCTTCACGATCCACCACCTCCGCCGCCCAAAGTGACGCCACTGAAGGAACAGGGCCTCATCAAGGCCACCACCCTCCGCGAGCGGATCGCCGAGCACGCCCGGTCGGGTGAATCGTGCATGGGCTGCCACCGCCGGATCGACCCCTTCGGCCTCGCCTTCGAAAATTTCGATGCCACGGGAGCCTGGCGCGACGCCGTGTCGCTCGGCGACCGCCAGGAGAAGGTGGACATCGCCTTCCAGCTCGAGGAAGGCCGGAAGATAGCTAGCCTCCGCGAGCTGAAGGCCTATATTCTCGACACGAAGGTGGAGGCCTTTTCGCGCGGTTTCGTGGAGAGCCTCGTGCAGTATGCCGTTGGCCGGAGTCTCGACCCGCTCGATGACCTCACGGTCGAAAAGGCCCGCCGCGTGTTTGCCGACTCGCGCTACGACTTCGCCGCGTTGCTCAAAGCGGTCGCCACATCACCCTCGTTCAAAGGCATCGACAAAGATTCCCGGATCAACCCATCGAATCACAAAACACACCCATGAGAATCATCAGTCGCAAGGCATTTCTGGTCGGGTCCGGGGCAACGCTCGCCCTCCCCTTCTTCGCATCGCTCCAGAAGCTCGGTGCCGCGCCACCTGCAGCGGCCGCCAAGGCGCGGCGGTTCTGTGGGATCTTCTTCCCGTTCGGCGTGTCACTGCCGCCCAAGAGCCAAGACCCGGCCAACACCGACTACGCCAACTACCACTGGTTCCCTGACGGCGACGGTGGCCGCGATTTCCAGCTCTCCAAGACGCTCTCGCCCCTGGCTGACTTCCGCGAGGACGTGACGATCTTTTCGGGTCTCTCGCATCCCGCCTACCGGATCATCGGCGCGGGGCACCGGACCGGCGGCGTTTTCCTCAATGGTGCCAACATCGTGGCCGGAGGGCCGAATCTCACGAGTATCGATCAGGTCATCGCCGGCCAGTTGGAGGGCGAGACCCGGTTCCCATCCCTCGTGCTCTCCTCGGGCGGCGGCGTGGGCGTGCCTCTCATGGCCCAGACGATCTCGGTGGACGCCCGTGGAAAATTCATCCCGGCTCTCAACGAGCCACGGCAGATCTTCAACCATCTCTTCGGCGTCGAGGAAGGCGGCGCGGCCGGACTGCGGCCACGGCGGAGCGTCCTCGATACCACGAACGAGAGCGCCAAGTCCCTCATGCTGAGGCTTAATCCGGAAGATCGCCGCGCCTTTGAGGACTACCGCCAGTCGATCCGGGAACTCGAGCACGATCTCGACCGCGCGGAGCGCTGGGCCGGCGTCCCGCGTCCCAAGATCGATCCTGCTTCCGTGGCGTTGGACGGCTTCGCCAAGCAAGGCGTGCAGAGCTACCTCGACTCGATGTTCCAACTCATCTACCTCGCGCTGAAGACCGACTCCACCCGCGTGATCACCTATCAAATCGGGTGTGAGGGGTCTTGCGTCGGTGACTCCTTCCCGAGCGTGATCGGCCTGGCAACGCATCACAACCTGAGCCACGGCACCGGCGCCAAGGGCGGGTTCGAACGATGGGCGAAATACGACAGGTATCTAGTCGAGCAGTTCCGCAAGTTCCTGGTCAAGCTCCGCGACACGCCCGACGGCGATGGCACCCTGCTCGACAGCACCGTCTGCCTCTTCGGCTCGGGCACGGGCCAGACACACGTCCACAAGAACTATCCGCTCGTGCTCGCCGGTGGCCGCAGCCTCGGCCTGAAGCACGGTCAGTATCTGCGTTACAAGGAAGAGCGGCCGATGAACGATCTACTGCTAAGCATCTCGCACCGCTTCGGAATCGACCGCCCATCCTTCGGCGACAGCGCCGGTGAAATCCAGGAGATCATGTAAACAACGAAATGAAGCGACTTACCACAGCCGCATTGCTGATGACCGCCTCGTTCGCGATGGCGGAGGACTTCAGCTTTTTTGAATCCAAAGTCCGTCCGCTGCTCGTGGAGCGGTGCATCGAGTGTCACGGCGAGAAGAAGCAGAAGGGCGACCTGCGATTGGACTCGAAGAGCGGCTGGCAGAAAGGCGGCGAGTCCGGGGCAGCGCTGGTGCCGGGCAAGCCGGAGGAGAGTCTGCT
>CAIUOU010000017.1 GCA_903900845.1 uncultured Opitutia bacterium | reverse complement strand
GGGGACTGGCTGGGGCTCAAGCGCGTGCGGCGGCGTGGCCCCGGCGAGATCAAAGTCGCACTATTACAGGTAGACGTGGCGTGCAAAGGCCAGGGGCACGCGGGTTCAAATCCCGCCACCTCCACCACTTTATCACGTTGGCCGGCCTGCGGCGTGCAGCGTGGCCGGAGCTGAGGCCAGTCTAAGCTCTTCTCGGGGCCTTCCCCGTCCTCCAACCCCGGTTCTTTGGTGCGGGGAGAGCCGAATGATTACCCTTCTGGCCTGAAGGGCCAGCGGCCCTCACTCGACCTGCCGCACGGGCAGGCCGGCGCGCGACCAGTCGCGGAAGCCGCCGACGTTGGCGGTGCGGAGACCTTTTTCGGCGAGTGCGGCGGCGACGGTCTTGGAGCGACCGCCGCTGGCGCAGTAGAGGAGGATCTGCTTGCCCTTGTTCTGCTCGAGGAAGGGCTTCCATTGCTTCTGGTCCCCGTCGAGGTCGCTCTTAGGCAGCAGGGTCGCGGGCGCCGCCACGCCGGACGCCTTCCACTCGGGCGCCTCGCGCACGTCGACGAGCACGGCCTTGCCCTCGGCGACAAGCTTGGCGGCGTCCTGGGGGGTGACGTTCGCGACTTCGGCGGACCATGCGAGAACCGGGAGGAGGAGCGAGGCGAGGCAGGGACGGAGGATGGATTTCATGCTGTGAGAAAGAGGCGAGGCGGCGGGTCCATTGCAACCCGTAGCAGGGCGCACAATCAGGGTTGGTCATTGTTCCGGAAACCCGGAGAGTCCGTGGATGCTGCCCTCGCGCTCGGGGTCGTTTCCGCTCTTCCGCCTGCTCGGCGTGCGGGTATACCTGCATTGGTGGTGGTTTATCTTCGCGGCGTTCGAGATCGCCCTGCGCAGCCGGGCCTACTCGTCCCACACGTGGAACATCGCGGAGTACCTTGCGCTCTTCCTGATCGTGCTGCTGCACGAATACGGCCATGCGCTCGCGTGCCGGCAGACGGGCGGCACCGCCGACGAAATCATCCTCTGGCCGCTGGGCGGCGTCGCGTTTGTGCGCCCGCCGCCGCGTCCGGGAGCGGAGTTGTGGAGCATTGCGGCGGGGCCGTTGGTCAACGTCGTGCTCGTGCCCGTGATCGCGGGTCTGATCTGGGCCCGCACCGGCGTGGGCTGGGGCGCGGACTCGGCTGACTACCGGCAGTTCCTGCAGGCCCTCTTCTGGATCAACGCCGGGCTTTTAGCCTTCAACCTTCTGCCGGTCTACCCGCTCGATGGCGGGCAGATCCTGCGGTCCCTGCTCTGGTTCGCGGTCGGCCGGGCGCGCAGTCTGCAGATCGCCACGATCCTCGGCATCGCCGGGGTCGTGGTGCTGGCCGGCGGCCTCCTCTGGCTGCAGCCGCACCGCTGGCTCTTCACGTTGCTCATCGCGGGCTTCCTGGCCTCGCAATGCCTTTCGGGTCTCCGTCATGCCCGGCTGATGCTCGCCCTTGAGAAACTGCCGCGCCACGCCGGGTTCCGGTGTCCCTCTTGCCGGCAGACGCCGCCGGGCGGCCCCCTCTGGCCCTGCCCGTCCTGCGGCAGAGCCTTCGACCCGTTCTCCACGGGAGGAGTTTGTCCTCACTGCGCGGCGCCGCGAGCGGCGATTCCCTGTCCGCATTGCGGCACCGGCAGCCCGCCGGCGGCTTGGAGCGCGGGCCGGTCGCCGGTCATCGATGTTTGATCCACCCTGCGCGGCGCTTGCGCGGGCGTTGAGCCGCACTTCTGACACCGCCCCGGAACGACGGCGGCTTGCGGAACGACGCGCCGCGACCATCGTCCTGCCGTCCTTCCCCGTCCGCCCCGCATGAAAAAGAAAATCCTGCTCGGCCTCGTCCTGGCCTTTCTTGCCGTCCAGTTCGTCCGGCCGGAGAAGAACCTTTCGCCCGCTCCGTCCAGGACGGATCTCCTCGCCCTGCATCCGCCGCCCGCCGAGGTGAAGCGCCTGCTGCAGGTCGGTTGCTACGACTGCCATTCGGACAACACCCGTTACCCGTGGTACGCCGAGCTCCAGCCGCTCGGCTGGTGGCTGGCCCAGCACGTGCGTGACGGAAAGCGAGAGTTGAATCTCTCCTCCTTCGGCGAGCTCTCGCCGAAGAAACAGGCCTCGAAGCTCGAGGAAATGGTCGACGTCATCTCCCGCCGCGAGATGCCTCTGGAGTCGTACACGATCACGCACCGCGACGCCGTCTTCACCGAAGCCCAGGTCAAGGAGCTCAACGGCTGGCTCGAGGGGCTGCGCGACAAGGTCGCGCCCGAGTGATCCGCGCGTCGTGGTGCCTTATCCCGCCGTCCGACTCGTCAAAACGGCGGGACCGCGGTAGGTTACTTCCATGATCACCGTCACCACCTGCTCCAATCCCGCCGAGGCCGAGCTGCTGCACACGCTGCTGACGGATCGCGGTATCCAGGCCTTCGTGCTCGACGATGCCTTTGGCGGGGCGATCCGTCTGCAGGTTGCCGACGCGCAGGCGGAGGAGGCCCGCCGTCTCCTTGAGGAAGTGGCGCAGGCTTCTTCCGCGGAGGACGCCGAGGAGCCGGAGCAGACCGCCTGAGTCGGGCGACGGGTGTCTCCACGGGAGAAACCGCTCGACGCTTCTCGTCCCCGGCTTCAGCCACTTGCCATGAGTGTCCTCAAGGCCCTGCGGCAGCGCGTCGCGCCGGAACTGAATTTCCTCCTGACCGACGACCCGTCCGAGCGCGCAGGCGCGATCGACGGCGGCTGGCGACCCCACCTCCACGCGTACCACGCCCTCCTCGTCGCGCGGATGTTCGGCGCGGCCGCGGAAGTCCGCACCGGCGACATCGCCGTGATTTCCGGCGCGCTGCCGCCGATCACCACGCTCGACCGCGAGCCGAAGCATGCGTGGTGCACGGTGGGCGGCGTCACGCCGGTGGATCTGGCGATGACGCTCGCGCGCTTCCCGCAGGCTCCGCAGTTGCGCTCGCCGGTGACCGGCGAGGGCCCGAACGGCGACTGGCAGGTGCGCCACTCCGAGGATGAGGCCATTCTCGACCAGAACATCGAGGGCGCCAACGAGCTGATCTACATCCCGCGGGGCCCGTCGCTCGATGACGTGACCCGGTTGCTCGACGAGCCGGGCGCTTTCATTCCCGCCGCGGAGGAGCCCGAGGACTTGGTCGCGCGCCACGGGGCGAGCGTGCACGCCGCCATCGCGCTGCACTGTTTCCGCTGCGCGGGCAGCGGCGGTCGCAGCGTGCGCGGCCAGGCGTCGCGCGACGAGGCCGTGGCGGCGATCGTGGCGCGGCACCCCGACGCCCGCGCGGAAATCCTCCGCCTCATCGCGGTCTGAACGCGGACTGGCGCCGAGACCATGTGCGGACGCTACGTGCTGAAGCGGGCCGACCTGGAGGCGTTGCTGCGGAAACTCGGCGTGCGCGATCCGCGGCAATTCGCGGACCGCTTCAACATCGCCCCAACCACCGTGGTTCCGGCCCTGCGGCGCCGCCGCGGTGCGGAGGAGCCCGAACTATCCGCGTTGCAATGGGGCCTCGCGCCGATGCGTGCGGCTGAACCGGGCGGGGCGCGCCTCGCCAACGCCCGCGCCGAGGGGATCGCCACCAGGCCCACGTTTCGCGATGCCTTTCGCCACCGCCGCTGCGTCGTGCCGGCGAGCGGGTTCTTCGAGTGGCGCACGGTCGGCGGGCGGAAATTCCCGTGGTACTTCACGCGTCGCGACGGCGGGCCGCTGCTGTTCGCCGGCATCTGGGAGAATCCACCCTCGTCGGGCGATGCCGTACCTGGCGCTTTCGCGCTGATCACGACCATGCCCAATCCGCTCGTGGCCGAGGTCCACGATCGCATGCCCGTGATTCTGCCGGAGGAAAGCCTCGCGGCATGGCTGGATCCCGAGCCGGCACCGCCGGAAAAACTCCAGCCGCTGCTCGCACCGCTGCCGGCGGAGCTCATGGCCGCATGGCCCGTATCACCGCGCATGAACAACGTGCGCCACGAGGCGCCGGATTGCGTCGAGCCGGTGCCGCCACCCCGTCCGGCCGGTGAGAACCCCGACGACCAGCTCTCGCTGGGTCTGGCCTGAGGCGATTCCGTCGAAACCGGAGTCCCGCCACAGAGGAACAGAGACACCGAGTAGGCGCCGGGTCGGTGGCCCACTCGCTTGTTCTCGCGGTTTGTAGCCCCTCTTCGCGGCCATGCACCGGTTGGCCGCCAAAAGGCTCAAAACGCGCAGACGAGCATCGAGCCCGCCCTAGCCTCGGTGTAGGGGGGCGGCCGCTGCTACACGGGACGTCTTTCGTCCGGAAAAACCGGCCCGAAGTTCGTCATGAAACGCGTGCGATGTAGCCTAGGGCGCCTCCCTCGGATCGTCGGAAACTCCTCCCGCCTTCACAAAGCCTTCCTCATCCGCCGGGCCAAGCGAGGACAGGTCGGAGGACGAGACGGCCGTACGTTTTCCGGCATCGTCCGGGGTCGCCGGACCCCGGCTACAGACAAACCGCATTTATCCGTGTCGATTCGTGTCCATCCGTGGTTGACCCCTGGCGGAGCTATTCGGAAACACCTTTCGGTCATCCTGGACGACGCCTCGGGTCCGGTTGGCCGCCACGCCGAGTGCCTCGGACGGACTGCCGGAAACCTTCGGCCGACTCGCGGATCACTTCGCGTCCGCGGCGCCGAAAGCGGGCTTACCCAGCGTCGGCTGCCCGCCGATCCAGCGCGCGAGCCACGCCTGGAACTCCCAGTTCCAGTAGATCGAGTTCTGTGGCGTGAGGATCCAGTGGTTCTCGTCGGGGAAGATCACGAGGCGCGAGGGCAGCCCCATCGCCTGGTAGATGCCGTACAGCGCGGTGCCGTTAACGTACGGCACGCGATAGTCCTTCTCGCCGTGGATGATCAGCATCGGCGTGCGAAAGTTGCGCGCGTACGTCGTGGGGTTGTTGCGCTGCATGCCCTCGGGGTTTTCCCATGGGCGACCGCCGAGGACGTTGCTGAAGCCGAAGCTCGTGATATCGGCGCCGAACTGGGTGATGAAGTCGTTCACGCCGGCGTGGTTGATCAGGGCCGCGAAACGGTCGGTATGGCCGGCGACCCAGGCCGCCATGTAGCCGCCGTAGCTCCCGCCCGCCGCGGCCATGCGCTTCGGGTCGAGGTTGGGCAGTTTCGCCAGCAGGAAGTCGGTCGACTTCAGGATGTCCTCGAGCGGCTTGTCACCCCATTGCCCGAGGATGCTCTGGGAGAACTTCTCGCCGAAGCCGGTCGAGCCGTGGCGGTTGACCCAGGTCACGACGTAGCCGGGCGCCGCCATCACCTGGGCGTTCCAGCGGGAGCTCCACGCGTCGCGATTCATCGTGTGCGGTCCGCCGTGCATGAGCTGGAGCAGGGGATACTTCCGCGAGGCGTCGTAGCCGGGCGGGTAGTAAAGCCAACCGTGCACGCGTGCCCCGCCTGCGCCCTCGAACCAATACTCCTCCGAGCGGCCGAGATCGAGTTGCGCCATCAGATCGTCGTTGAAGCGCGTCAGCCGGCGCGCCTGCCCCGTCGCGGGATCCAGCGCGAAGAGCTCCTCGGGCCGTGCCGATGTGCTGTGCAGGAACACCACCGCCCCGCCGCGCGCGTCCAGAGCGGAGGCGGTTCCGCCGCGGTGCACCGCGGTGAGCGCGGCGCCGTCCGCGCCCAGCTTGAACACGGGCACCGACCCCTTGTCCTCCGCCGTCAACCAGAAGGAGGCGCCGTCGGCGGCGAAGGCCGTGTCAGCGATCGAGAAGTCGTGCGCCTCCGTCAGCGGGGTGTTGCGGCCGGTGGCGAGGTCATGCCGCCAGAGTTTCTGGAACTCCCCGTTGTAGTAGGGCGTGTCGAGCCGCTTGAAGACGAGCGAGCGGCCGTCGGGTGCGAAGCGCGCGTCGCTGTCGTCACCCTGGTTCTCCGGCGTGAGGTTGCGCGGCGAGCCGGAGCCGTCGGTGGGAACGAGATAGATGTCGTTGTTCAGGTAGCCGGCGTAGGGCGGAGGCGTGGAGTTGATGGTGACCGCGGCGAGGCGGCCGTCGGGCGAGAGGTCGAACGAGAACTCGCCGCTCACGGTGAACGGGTACGAGAAGCCCGGCGTGAGATCGCGGAGGGCGCGGCTCGCGAGGTCGAGGTGCACCAGCCGGTTCGCGAGGCCGTCGGTCAGCCATGCGTCCCAATAGCGGAACGCCCGCGACTCGCTCACCTTGGCGCTCACCTTCGAATCCTTGCGGCGTTTCAGCTCCTTGCGCATCGCGGCGAGGTCCGCCGCCGCCAGCTTGCCGGCTAGCTCCGGGATGACGCGCGTGGCGAAGACGATGCCTCGCCCGTCCGGCATCCACTTGGGCGCCGAGACCGCGAAGGGCAGCTCGACCATCCGCTCGGGCTCGCCGCCGTCGAGCCGCAGCACGTACAGCGCCGCGTTCTCGTCCTCCCCGCGCTTGGAGGTGAACGCGATCCGCGTGCCGTCGGGGCTCCACGCGGGCGCACCGTCGCTCACGGCGGCCGTCGTCAGCCGTCGCACGTCCGCCGTCGCCACGTCGGCCAGCCACAGGTTCGTGGTGGCCTTGTTCTTCTCGACGGACCACTCCTGCACCGTGAACACCACGCGCCGGCCGTCCGGAGCCAGCGCGGGGCTGCCGACCCGCTTCACCGCCCACAGGTCGTGCGGGGTGATCAGGCGTTTCTCCGCGGCGCCGGCCACGGATACAAGGAAAGCGAAGACGGCGAGGAGGAGCCGGCGGGGAAGTTTCATGCGGCGACGCTGCACCGCCGCAGCGCCGAGTCAAAGGGGCGGAACACTCCGCCACCTCACCGGAACTCGTTCCACTCCGGGTTCGAATACTGCTCGGTGAGGGCCTCGAGCTCGCCTTCCGGGAAATCGGGCCAGGGCGTGGGCGTCGCCTCCGCGCCGAGGGTCGTGGCGAGCGCCGTTGGGAATAGATCCGCGAACTCCTCCCACGGGAGCGAATCGCCGGCCGCCGGGCGCCAGACCGAGCCTTGGAACAGGAGTCCGTCGCGGGAGCGCTTCTGCGCCGCGCCGGCGATCTTCGCGCCGGTGACGGCGTGCACGACGTCGTGGACCTCCGCGCGCTGGAAACACACGCCCGCCGGGCCGTCCTCCTCCGCGCCGGGATCCGCGGCGGGCTTGGTGACGGCCGGCACCCCCTGCGCGCGCAGCACGGTCGCGAGCGCCTCATGCACGACCCAGTAGCTTTCCGAGGCCCGCTGCTCCTCCAGCGCGTGTCCGCGCGGGATCACCAGCGCGTAGGTCCAGTCGTCGCGGTGATCGACGACGCCACCGCCGGTCGGCCGCCGGCAGAGCTCGGGTGGCCGGACCTCGCCGGCGGCGGCGGAAGCCAGCTGTTCGCGCACGAAGGCGACCCGTTGCGAGTAGCCGAAGGTGAATGCCGGCGCGCGCCACCCGTAGTGCCGGAAACGTGCCACCGCGGGCCGCGGATAACGCCGGAGCAGCACGAAATCGGACGCCATGTTCTCGGCGGCCCCCGCGGTGCGGACGGGCAGGATCTCGAGTGTCATCGTGCCGACCGTCAGACGCCGAGGCCGTGGTACCACGCGCGCACCGGCACGGGCACGTGGAGCTCCTCCAGTTGCGCGGCAAAGGACTGCGGCCGGGTTTTCAGGCGGCCGGCGAGCGGCGTGCAGTCCAGGGCGAGGCAGGCCTGGCGCGAACGCAGCGCCTCCGGGTTATCGGACCGCCGCACCGCCTCGAGCGGGGCCTGTTTGCCCGTGAGCTTGAAGTGATCGCGGATACGCACGCCCATCTCGTGGCGCGAGAGCAGTTCCGTGCCGGCCCAGTGGAAAAGCCCGCGGGTGTCGTTGCGCTCGCAGATCTCCAGGACGACTTCGGCCACGTTGTCCGCCGTGCAGGGCTGCCGGAACTCGTCCGTGAATAGCCGCGGCGTGCGGCCCGCCGCCCAGTCGGCCAGCAGGCGCTCGTGGTTGCTGCGCGCGCCGCCCGGGCTGTTACCCATCAACAGGGGCAGCCGCAGCACGGTCGCAAACTCCGGCGCCGCCGTGAGCACCGCCTGCTCACCAGCCAATTTCTGGCGGGCATACAGGTTGATCGGACAAGGGGCGTCGGCGGAGGTGTACGGGGTCGTCCGTTCGCCGTCGAAGACCTGCTCCGAGGAAAGGTGCACCACGCGTCCGCTCACATGGTGAGCCAGCCGGCCGAGCAGGCCGGGCAGGGTGACGTTGAGCGCCTGCGCGCGCGCCGGGTCGGCCACGCATTGCTCGGGCACCGAGACCGCGGCGCAGTTGACGATCGCCTCCGGGAAAGCCTCCAGCACCGCGGAGGTGGTGGCCCCCTCGTCGGTGAGGTCGAGCGGCACGCGGGTCGAGATGCCCTCCAGCGGACCGTTGTGTTTGCCGGTGATGCCCACCACGCGGTGGCCGCGGCGAGCGGCGGCGCGCGCGAAGGCGGAACCGACGAGACCCGAGGCGCCGGCGACGAGGATGGTCATGGCAGCAGTTCGGGGGACAGGTGCCAGCGCACCACCCAACGGCGGCCCGCGCCCTCCAGCGCGATGACGGCCCCCTTGCGCACGTGAAAGCACACTGGATCCGGCGCTCCCGTCACGAGCAACGAGGCGAGGGAGCCGAGAAACGGTTCGTGTCCCACAATCGCCAGCGGATCCGGGGCGGACCGGAGGCGTGACGCGAATGCGCGCGGATCATCCTCCGGCGCGAGACCCTCGATTTCCTCCAGCGGGGCCGGGGCCGGCAGGCCGGCGGCGACGAGCTCGGCGGTCTCCCGCGCGCGGACGAGGGTGCTGTGCCACAGGACGGCGGGCGCGAAGGCTTCGGACCGGCCCAGGAATTTTCCGAGGGCGCGGGCGTGGGAGCGTCCGGCGGTCGTGAGGCGCCGGGCCGCGTCGGGGCTGGCGTCCTCCGCCTTGGCGTGGCGGATCAGGAAGACGGTCACGGCGCGAGGCGCTCCACGGTCCAGCCGTCGTTCGACCGCCGGTAGCGCAGCCGGTCATGGAGGCGGCTGCGGCGGCCCTGCCAGAACTCGACGGTTTCGGGCGAGAGCCGCCAGCCGCCCCAATGCGGCGGCAGCGGCACCTCCTGGCCCTCATAACGCCGTTCGACCGCCTTGAAGCTCTCCTCGAGCTGCGCGCGGCCCGGGATGATGCTGCTTTGCGGCGGACCCCACGCCGCCAGCTGGCTCGCGCGCGGACGGGAGTGGAAGTAGGTCTCGCTTTCCTCGCGCGCCACGCGGGCCATCGCGCCTTCGATGATGACCTGGCGTTCGAGCGCGATCCAAGGGAACACCGCGGTGGCGCGCGGGTTCAGCTCCAGCTCGCGACCCTTGCGGCTCTCGTAATTGGTGAAAAAGACGAATCCGCGCCCGTCGAGGCCCTTGAGCAGCACGGTCCGCGCCGACGGCCGGCCCTCGCGCGTCGCCGTCGCGAGGAGCATGGCGTTAGGTTCGGGGAGCTTCGCCGCTTCCGCCTCTTGGAACCATTTCTCGAACTGCCGGAAGGGGTCGCGCGCGAGATCCTTCTCGGCGAGGCCGGCGAGCGAATAATCCCGTCTGAGATCGGCGAGGGTCACGCGCGCACCGTTGGCGCGGCGCGCGGGAGTGTCAAAAGCTCAGCGCGTGAAGCGCGTGATCACCGCGGCGTGCCGGGGAAACGCGGCGAGCAACGCGTCGCGCGACCCGAGTGAGAAGCCGGCGGGCGTCCAGGGCGGGGTGACCGTGCAGCCCAGGAGGGCGTAGCCGTGCGCTGATGCCGCGAGCCGAGCCCCCTGCCAGTGGCCCGCGGGGACGGCGAGCTGCGGCGTTTCCCCGCGCGCCACCTCGGTGCCTAGGCGGACCAAGGAGAGTGCGCCGGTCGACGGATCGATCCGCGCGTGCTCCACCGGATCCCCGGCGTGGAAATGCCAGAGCTCGTCCTCGGCGATACGGTGCAGGGCGGAGAAATCCTCGGAGGTGATGAGGAACAGGATCGCCGATCCGTGCGCGCCCCGCCACGTCACCCGGAAAAATCCTCCCTCCTCCGGCAGCGGAGCGAGGCCGAGGGTGTCGATCAGCTCGCGGGCGGTGGCGTGCACGCTTTGAGCCGTAGGCGCAGGTCCCGGTTGGCGGCAAGCGGTTCCTCCCGTTCCGTTGGCCGGGTACCTTGGCTCCCAGGTCAACCGTTCTGCGCGGGCTCGGATCATGGTGCACATCCTCGTTTCCCGCCAAGGCCTGGGCTTCAGGTGCGAGACCCGCGGGGACGGCGAGCCGCCGTTCGGAAGCCGGACCAAATGCCGGACCGCCCCAACCCTCGGCAACCGGCTCCTGACTTCCGGCCGCGGTGCGGTAAGGCGATTTTTCACTCGTTCCGAGGCGGCTCTTGGTCTTCTTTCCGCCGTTTCCATGAAGCACTTCCTCAAGGAAACCGATTTCGGTCGGTCCGAGCTCGAGGCCCTGTTTCAGCAGGCGCGCGAGCTGAAGGCCACCCGGGGTCGTCACGCGCGTCCGTTGGAAGGCCAGACTTGGGCGCTCCTGTTCTCCAAGTCCTCCACCCGCACCCGCGTCTCCTTCGAGGTTGGCATCCACGAGCTCGGCGGCAACCCGCTCTTCCTCAACCGCAACGACATCCAGCTCGGTCGCGGGGAGTCGGTGGCCGACACCGCGCGCGTCCTTTCCCGCTTCATCCACGGGCTGGTGATCCGCACCCATGACCACCGAGAGGTGCAGGAACTGGCCGCCCGCGGCAGCATCCCGGTCGTCAACGCCCTGACGGACCTGCTGCACCCCTGCCAGATCTTCGCCGACGCCTTCACCCTGGCCGAGCGCTGGAGCAACGGCGGGGCCGACCTCACCGGCTCCCTGCGGGGCCGCAAGATCGCGTTCGTGGGCGACCGCGGCTGCAACGTCGCCAACTCCTGGATCATGGGCGCCAATCTATTTGGCATGAAGATCTCGCTGGCGGGCCCGCCGGGCTTCGACGCCGCGCCGGAGTTCAACCAGTTGCTCAAGCAAGAGGGTTTCCCCAACGGCTACGAGTTCACCACCGACCCTTGGGCGGCGGTGAAGGACGCCGACGTGATCTACACCGACGTTTGGGTGAGCATGGGCAAGGAGGAGGAGACCGAGGAGCGTATCCGTGTGATGACGCCCTTCCGCGTCACCGAGGAGCTCTGCGCCGCCGCCAAGCCCGGCGCCCTGTTCATGCACTGCCTGCCGGCGCACGCCGGCCAGGAGGTCACCGAGCAGGTGCTCGAGGGGCCGCGTTCGATCATCTTCGACCAGGCCGAGAACCGCCTGCACATGCAGAAGGCCATCCTCGCCGCGCTGGCCGCGTCGGCGCGCCGCTGAGGCGGCCGCCTGCCCTCATCGTTTACCCATGAAAATCGTCCTCGCTTACTCGGGCGGACTCGACACGTCCGTCATCGTCAAGTGGCTCCGCGAGACCTACGACGCGGAGATCGTCACGTTCGCGGCCGACATCGGCCAAGAGGAGGAGCTGAACGGCTTGCCCCGCAAGGCGCGGATGACCGGCGCGTCCAAGCACTACACCCTCGATCTCACGGAGGAGTTCGCGCGCGACTTCATCTACCCGATGATCCGCGCCAACGCGGTGTACGAGGGTCAGTACTACCTCGGTACGTCGATCGCGCGTCCGCTCATCGCGAAGGCGCAGGTCGACATCGCGCGCAAGGAGAAGGCCGACACCGTGGCGCACGGGGCGACCGGCAAGGGTAACGACCAGTGCCGTTTCGAGCTCACCTACATGGCGCTGAATCCGCGCCTGCAGATCCTCGCGCCGTGGAAGATCGAGGAGTTCCGCAACCTGTTCCCGGGCCGCGCCGAGATGATCGCGTACTGCCTGGAGCACAAGATCCCGGTCGAGGCGTCGCTGAAGAAGCCGTACTCGATGGACCGCAACCTCCTTCATATCTCGTACGAGGCCGGCATTCTCGAGGACCCGTGGTTCGACCCGACGACCAAGGCGAACAAGGGGATGTTCAAGCTGTCGGTCTCGCCGGAAGACGCGCCCGACAAGGCCGAGTACGTGGAACTCGATTTCGAGCGCGGCGACTGCGTCGCGGTCAACGGCAAGCGCATGTCCCCCGCGCGCGTGCTCAAGACCCTGAACAAGCTGGGTGGCAAGCATGGCATCGGCCGCGTCGACCTCGTCGAGAATCGTTTCGTCGGCATGAAGTCGCGCGGGGTGTATGAGACGCCGGGCGGCACCATCCTCATGCAGGGCCACCGGCAGGTGGAGTCGCTCACCATGGACCGCGAGGTCATGCACCTGCGTGACTCGTTGATCCCGAAGTACGCCGAACTGGTTTACTATGGGTTCTGGTTCGCCCCTGAGCGCGAGGCCCTGCAGGCCCTCATCGACGAGAGCCAGCGCCACGTCACGGGCACGGTGCGGCTGAAGCTCTACAAGGGGAACATCATCACCTGCGGCCGGAAGTCGAAGTACTCGCTCTACGACATGAACGTGGCCTCGATGGAGGGCGTGAAGAGCTGGTACAACCAGAGCGACGCCGGCGGCTTCATCCGCCTCAACGGCCTCCGTCTCCGCGCGCGTCATCTCGCGCAGGGCGGTCCGCGGGTTTGATCCGCCGCGGCGGCGCGGTCGGAAGGTTTCGCCACGGAGCCACGGAGCAGGATGAACGGCCCTGTGGTCGTCGGGTCGGTGTGGTCTGCGGGGTCGCCTGCGGCCACACGGACCGCGCTCGTGATCCGCGCGCGTTCGAGTCTTCGGATTTAGCCGCTGGTGAGGCAGCCGCCGGCTGCAGCCGCGGACATTACCGCCGCGATCACGGCCGAGGGAGGCTGTAATCGCGCCCGGCGGCGGGCGATTCACCAGCCGGACGCCTGGCCGTCCTTCCGGCTTTCGCTCGCGCCGAAATACACCCGGTTCCGGGAGTCCCGGCGGATCGCCTGGTACCCGCCGTAACCGCCGAGATCGGTGCGCAGGTCGTGGCCGCGGCGGCGCAGTTCCGCTTTTGTCTCCCACGGCACGCGCTGTTCGAGGTTCACGAAACCGCCGCTGGTCATCCGCGGCGCGTCGTAGTCGGTCGAGCCCTCGTGCTGCCAGCGCGCGGCGTCGCCCGCTTCCTGCACGTTCATGCCGAAGTCGACCAGGTTCACGATGATCTGCACATGCCCCTGCGGCTGCATCGCGCCGCCCATCACGCCGAAGCTGAGCCATGGCTCCCCGTCCTTGGTGACGAACGCGGGGATGATGGTGTGGAACGGGCGCTTGCCCGGCGCGTAGTCGTTGGCGTGTCCGGCCTCGAGGGTGAACATTTCCCCGCGGTTCTGGAAACCGAAGCCGGTCCCCGGCACCACCACACCGCTGCCCATGCCGCGGTAATTGCTCTGGATCAGCGAGACCATGTTGCCGTCGGAATCCGCCGTCGTGAGGTAGATGGTGTCGCCATCCTGCAGCGCCGGGTTGCCGGCGTCGTAGGTGCGCGCCGCGCGGTCCATGCGGATGAGCGCGCGGCGCTGGGCGGCGTATTCCTTCGAGAGCAGGCCGCGCAGCGGGATTTTCGAGAACTCCGGATCGGCGTAGAACTTCGCGCGGTCCTCGAAGGCGAGCTTCTTGGCCTCGATCATCACGTGGAGCGCGTCGGGTGAGTTGAAGCCCATGGCCTTGAGGTCGAAGCCCTCGAGGATGTTCAGCATCTGCAGCGCGGCGATGCCCTGACCGTTGGGCGGCAGTTCGTGCACGTCGTAGCCACGGTAGTTCACCGAGACGGGATCGACCCAGGTCGAGGTGTGGCGCTCAAGGTCGGCCTTCCGCAGCCAGCCGCCGTGGGCCGCGAAGAATGCGTCGATGCGCGTCGCGATCTCCCCGCGGTAGAACGCGTCGCGCCCGCCGTCGGCGATGGCGGCGAGCGTGCGCGCGAGGTCCGGATTGCGGAAGATCTCGCCCTTGCCGGGAGCTCGCCCGCCGGGGGCGAAGGTCGCCAGGAACGCGCCCGGCTCCTGGCCGAGCACGGGCACGCTGCGGTCCCAGTAGTACGCGATCAATTCAGAGACCGGAAATCCCTCGTTGGCGTAAAGGATCGTGGGGGCGAGCAACCGCGGCATGGGCAGGCGCCCGAACTTCCGGTGCAGCTCGAACCAGCCGTCGACTGCGCCGGGCACCGAGACCGGCAGCAGGCCCCGCGGCGGGATGGTCTTCACCCCCAGTTTCGCCAGTTCCGCGAGGAGCGCCTCGCGCGAGAGCCCGAGCGGCGAACGGCCGGAGGCGTTGAGGCCGTGCAGGCGCTTCGCCTTGGCGTCCCACACGATCGCGAAGAGATCGCCGCCGAGGCCGCATCCCGTGGGCTCCATCAGGGCCAGCGCGGCGTTGGCCGCGATCGCGGCGTCGACCGCCGATCCGCCTTGTTTGAGTACGTCGAGCCCGACCTGGGTCGCGAGCGGCTGGCTGGTGCACACCATGCCCTGGCGTGCGATGACTTCCGAGCGGGTGGCGAAGGCGCGGCCGGTGACGCGGTCGATCTGGGCGGCGAGCGGCGCGGCCAGCAGCAGCGCGGCGAGGAGCTGGGCGGTGCCCCGGGGCGTTCTCATGCCGCCACGGTGGGCGCGCCGGCTGCCGCGGTCAAACCGGCCGGCCGCCGCGGCTCAGGCGGCCTGGGTCGCGACCAGCCCGCTGCGGCCGTCGATCGGCGCGAGGATCTGTTCGCAAACCGGGATGGTTTCGCGGTGCGCCAGCAGGCGCTTCGCCTCCTCGTCGAGCCGTATGAACTCCACGCCCTGGCCGCGGCAGCGGGCGAGGAAGTCGCGGAAAATGCGCCGCCGTCCCATGCCCTCGATCTCGGCGTGCAGCGTGAACACGTTCAGCCGGTCCGGGCGCAGCAGAGAGAGGAGGTGCGCGGCAAGGGTGTGGTCGGGGAACTCCGGGCGGCCCATGAGCTCGTCGAGGGTCGGCAGGGTGCTGGGGATCTCGAGCGTGCGGTGGAGGGTCGCGCCGATCCGCGGGAAGAATGGCGCGTTGCCGCGGGTGTCGCTGGAATAGAGCAGTCCGGCGTCGTCATACACGGTGCGGCTCAGTGCGTTGCTCTGCCACCCGGCGGCTCCCGCGGTGCGCGCCTCCTCGCCGAAGATCCGGCGGTACTCCGCGCGGGCGGCGTCGAACTCGGCCGCGACTTCCGCGGCGGTCATGCGGTGCAGGTGGTCCTGCCAGCGGTAGTGGTTGTGGCAGTGGATGCCGGTCTCGTGGCCGGCCTCGCGCGCGGCGCGCATCACCGCGGTGTTGCGGCGGCCGATGTGCGGCGCGGGCAGCAGCGTGCCGTTCAGCAGCGTGCGCACGCCGTAGATGCTCACGACGCTGGTGCGGCTCACTTTCTGGAAAAACCCGGGCCGGAGGACGCGCGTGACCGCCCGCCCGGTTTGGTCGGGTCCGAGCGAGAACAGGAAACACGCCGTGGCGCCGTGCTCCCGCAGGTCCGCGAGGAGGTTGGGCACGCCCTCCCGCGTGCCGCGGTCGGTGTCGACGTCGACCTTCAGCGCGAGTCGCAACGGCATAGCCGGAAAGAGCTCCTTCGTCGCGCCGCCTCGCTCACTCGAGCCGGTAGTGCTTGTGCGCGAGGTGATAGTCGAGGGTGAGGCGGATGGCGCGCTGCAGGTCGACCTTCGGCGTCCAGCCCAGCTGCTTCCGCGCGGCGGCGATCGAGGGCACGCGCTTCTGGATGTCCTGGTAGTATTTGCCGAAATACTTCGCCGACGGCACCTCGACGATCCGTGCCTTCGCCGCGCGGTCCGCGTACTCGGGGAAATCGCGGAACGCCGCGATGATGAGCTTCGCGAGCTCGCGCACGCTCACCTCGTTGCGGGGATTGCCGAGGTTGAAGATGCGGCGCGAGGCGGCGCCGTCGCGGTTCTCGATGATGCGCAGGAGCGCGTCCACGCCGTCGTCGATGAACGTGAACGACCGCGTCTGCCGGCCGCCGTCGACCAGTTGCAGCGGCTTACCGAAGATGACGTTGGAGATGAACTGCGTGAAGAGCCGCGAGCTGCCCTCCTTGGGCTCCATCACGTCGTCGAGCTTGGGCCCGATCCAGTTGAACGGGCGGAAGAGCGTGTAGTCGACGCCGTCGCGCACGCCGTACGCGTAGATCACGCGGTCGAGCAGTTGCTTCGAACAGGCGTAGATCCAGCGCTGGCGCTCGATCGGTCCGTACACCAGCGGGCTGGTCGACTCGTCGAGCTTCCCGTCGGGCGACATGCCGTACACCTCGGAGGTCGAGGGGAAGATGATGCGTTTCTTGTACTTCGCGCACTTCCGCACGACGTCGAGGTTGGCTTCGAAATCGAGTTCGAACACCCGCAGAGGATCCTTCACGTACTGGATCGGGTTCGCGATCGCGACCAGCGGGATGACGACGTCGCACTTCTTGACGTGGTACTCGATCCACTCGCGGTTGATCGTGATGTCGCCCTCGACGAACCGGAAGCGCGGGTCGCCCAGCGAGTCCTCCAGCTTGTGGCTGCCGACGTCCATGCCGTACACCTCCCAGTCCTTGCGGTCGAGGATCGCGCGCGTGAGCGAGCTGCCGATGAAGCCGTTGGCGCCGAGGATGAGAACGCGGAGGGGCATGTTGGGACGAGGCAACGCGGGTCGGGGTGCTTTGGAAACGCGAAAACTCTCCGTCGTTTGGTCCTAGAGGATCTGCCCGGCGCGCATTTCCGGCGCGGCGCCGCGCCATTCGGTGCGCGTGAGCTCCAGGGCGCCGTCCCCGGTCGCGACCACCAGCGGCGAGAGCGAGAGCACTTCACCGGGCCGGCCGGTCCGGGCCCGGGCGGCCGGGGTTTCGTGTTCGGCCCACCAGACCATCAGGCGGGCGCCGCCGACATCCGCGAACGCTCCGGGGTACGGATCCGTGACGGCGCGGATCAGGTTGAAGATCTCGCGCGACCCGCGGCCCCAGTCGAGGCGTCCGTCCTCGGGTTTACGGCCGGTGAAGTAGGTCGCCTGCGCATCGTCCTGCGGAGTCTCCGGCGCGCGGCCGGCGAGCAGCGCGTCGATCTGGCGCGCGAGCACACGGCGCGCGCAGGGCAGCACCTGGCGGAAGGCCTGCTCGGCGGTGTCGCGCGGGCCGAGGTCGACGCCCTCCTGGTCGACGATCGCGCCGGCGTCGGCGCTGCGCACCATGCGGTGGAGCGTCATGCCGATGCGCGGCTCGCCGTGCAGCACGGCCCAGTTGATCGGCGCGCGGCCGCGATACTTCGGCAGCAGCGAGCCGTGCATGTTCCACGCGCCGAGCGGGGCAAGATCGAGGATGCGCGTCCCGATCATGTGCCGGTAGTAGACGGAGAGGATCAGATCGGGCCGCAGCGCCGCGAGCCGTTCGCGCCACTCGGGCGTGTTCACGCTCTCCGGCGTGAGGACCGGGATCCCGCGTTCGCGCGCCGCGAGGGCCGGGGTCTTGAACCAGATCTTCTCGTGAGGGTTGTCCTCGTGCGTGACGAGGGCGACGACGTTGTCACCGCGTTCCAGCAGCAACGCCAGACAGTCGTGGCCAACCTCGCTGTAGCCGAAGAAGAGGATGCGCGGACCCATGCCGCAGTAACCCCGCGGGGCGCCGGCGGCGCAAGCCCGCGGGCATCACTCGCGGTCCCACTTGTGCAGCCAGGGATCGCGGGTGGTCCGCTGGAATTCGCGCAGCCGCGCGGTGAGGTCACGCAGGAGCGCGGCGTGGGCGGGATCGCCGGCGAGGTTGGCGATCTCGTCCGGGTCCCGTTCGAGGTCGTAAAGCTCGAGCCGCGGGCGTTGGCGGAAGGCCGCGATGGCACGCGGGCCGTACGTCGCGCCGCGGCGTTCGGCGCCGATCCAGGTCGGGGACTGCGCCAGGTCCAGCGCGAAGGGGAACGGCAGCGGGTGCGCCACGTTCCAGATAAGCTTGTGGCGCCGCGTGCGGATGGCCCGCATCGGGTAGTACATCGTGACCTCGTGGAGCGTGTGGGAGGCGTGGATCTCGTCCCAACCCTCGAGCGGCGAGCCCTCCAGACCCGCGCGGAAGGAGCGGCCGTCGCACTCGCCGGGCCCCGCGGGCGCCCCGGCGACGTCGAGCAGCGTGGGGGTGACGTCGGCCCACGTTACCATCGCCTTCTGCGTGGATCCGGGGCGGCGGTGCCCCGGCGCGCGGACGATGAGGGGCAGCCGGATACCCGGATCGTAGAGCGTCGTTTTGGCGCCGGGGAACGCCACGCCGTTGTCGCTGAGGTAGATGACCAGCGTGTCCTCCCTACGGCCCGCCTCGTGCAGGATCCGCCGGAGCCGGCCGACGCCCTGGTCGAGGCGCGAGACGGCCTCGTAGTACTGGGCGAGCTCCGCGCGGGTTTCCGGTGCGTCGGGCAGAAACGAAGGCACGCGGACGTCGGCGGGATCGTAGCGCACGGTCTCCACCCCGGCGTAACCGCCGGGCCGGTTGCCGAAGGGGTTAGGCGCGGGATGGGTGTCGAACGACGGGCGGCCGTCGGGCAGCACGATGTTGCCGCGGTGTGGATCGTCGCTGGCGAAATAGAGGAAGAACGGGCGCGGATCAGGGTCGGCGATGAAGGCGCGCGTGTGCTCGGCCATCTCCACGGGGCTGCGACCGAGGCTCGCGGGGTCGTTGGCGGCTCCGCCCGAGAGTACGGTCTGGAACGCATACACGGATTCCGGCGCCACGTGGAATTTCCCGACGCGCGCGGTGCGGTAGCCCGCCGCGGCGAGCCGCGCGGGAAGGCTGCGCACCCCGGCGAACGACTGGAAGTGGTGCATGTCGTGCTGCAGCCCGTACATGCCGTTGCGATGGCCGTGCTGGCCGGTGAGCAGCACCGAGCGGGAGGGGCTGCAGCTCGCGGTTGTGCAGAAGGCGTGGGTGAAGCGCGTGCCCTCCGCCGCGAGCGCATCGAGGTGCGGCGTGCGGATCGCGGGGTTCCCGTAGCAGCCTAGGGCGTCGGTGCCGTGGTCGTCGGCGACGATCAGCACGATGTTGGGTCGCCCCGGTGCGGCGGCGACAGCGGACGCCGCCAGCAGCAGGGCGGCGGTGAGAAACCGCCAAGCGGTCACGGTACGGCCTCCAGCACCGCCGTCACGGGATAATGGTCCGACGGGAAGCGACCGTCGCGCGCGGAGCGGTCGATCGCCGCAGCGGTGGCGCGGAAGTGGCGCGTGTGGAAGACGAAGTCGATGCGCGAGCCGCGCGTCACCCCCTTGAATCCGTTGAAGCTCGCCTCGTCGGGCCGCCGCTCCGGGTGCATGGTGCGGTAAGCGTCAATCCACGCGATCCACGCCGGCCGCGCGGGGCGGGTGAGCACCGCATAGGCCGGGTTGTCCTCGTCGATGTTGAAATCGCCCGTGAGGATCGCGGGCACGCCGGCCGCGACGGGTCCGAGGCGTTCCGACAGGACGCGCGCGGCCTCCTGGCGTGCGATCTTCCCGCGGTGGTCGAAGTGCGTGTTGGCGAGCACCAGCTCCCGTCCCGTGCCGGTCTCGCGCAGCCGCACCCACGTGCAGATGCGCGGCAGCGCGGCGTCCCACGATTTGCTGCCGGGCTTGTCCGGGGACTCCGAGAGCCAGAACGTGCCGGAGGCGACGAGGGTGAAACGGTCGCGGCGGAAGCCGACCGAGGAAAACTCGCCCTTCCGCGCGCCGTCGTCACGGCCCACCCCCGCGAAGGCGTGACCGGGCATCCGGGCCGCGATCGCGTCGTACTGCACGGCGAGCACTTCCTGGAAACCGATGAGGTCGGGCGCGAAGCGGCCGATCGTCTCGAAGAACAGGTCCGTGCGTTTTTCCCACGCGTTGTCGCCGTCGGGCGCGGTCGCGTAGCGCACATTGAACGACATCACCCGCAGCCGCGCCGCGGGCTGGGCGGCCGCCAGGGTGCCGAACGCAAGGGTAAGGGTGGCGGCGAGGCGGGGGAGCGCGCGCGGGGTGTGCATCCTCACGGCGTTTCCCCCCAGACGCGCGGCACCTTGAAGCCGGCGGCTTGCGCCTCGGCCTTCGGTGGCACGGCGGCCCGGGTGTAGGTTTCGAGGCGCGCGCGCAGCTTGGCGACCACCTCGGGATTGGCCGCGGCGAGGTTGTTCTTCTCGCCGGGATCGGCGGCGAGGTTGAAGAGCTCGACGGTCTCGGCGCTCGTATTCGCGGCGGCCGCTTTCTTCTTGGCCCCCTTGGCCTTGCCGGTGGCCTCCTCGAGGTCGTTGGCGCCGACGGAGCCGTTCAGCACCAGTTTCCAGTCGCCCATCCGGATCGCGCCGCTGCGCGGGACGGCGTTGATGAGGATGTCCTCGTGCGGTGAGGGTGCCCCCTTCGTGATCGTCGCCCAGGCGTCGCGCCCGTCGAGCGGCAGGGTTTGCCGCGTTTCGGCGCCGGCGAGGGAAAGGATCGTCGGGTACCAGTCGACAACGTGCAACGGGGCGTTGACCACCGTGCCCGCGGGGATGCGGCCCCGCCACGAGGCGAAGGCCGGCACGCGCACACCGCCCTCGTAAAGCGTGGCCTTGCTGGCGCGCAGGCCGCGATTGGTTGCGCCGAGCCCGGTCGGACCGCCGTTGTCGCTGGAGAAAAGGATCAGGGTGTTCGTCATCAGGCCGCGTTGCTCGAGCGCGGCGACGACCCGGCCGACCTGATCGTCGAGGCAGTGGACCATGGCTGAGAACGCCTTTCGTTTCTGGTCGGTGACGTGCGCGTACTTCGCGAGGTACTCCTCCGGGGCCTGTAGCGGGGAGTGCGGCGCGTTGAAGGGCACGTAGAGGAAAAACGGCTTCCGCGGGTCGGCCTGCTCGACGACGCGCACGGCCTCGTTGCCGATGAGCGTCGTGGAGTATCCGGCGTCGCGGCTCTCGCGATCGTTGCGGTGCCAGTCATGGCCGCCGTCGCGGGCGTGGGTGAAGTAGTCGATCTGGCCGTTGTAGTGCCCGTATTGGGTGTCGAAACCGCGGCGCGTGGGCTGGTACTCGGGGCGGAAGTGCCCGAGGTGCCATTTGCCGCTGATCGCGGTCGTGTAGCCGGCCTCGCGCAGCGCCTGCGGCAGCGTGCGCTCCTCGAGCGGCAGGCCGTACTGGGCCCAGGGGCGCACCACGCTCAGCTGCAGGCCATGCCGGATCGGGTAGCGGCCGGTGAGCAGCGCGGCGCGGGTGGGGGAGCAGACCGGTAACACGTAGAACTGCTCGAGTTTCGCCCCGGCCGCGGCGAGACGATCGAGATGCGGCGTGGCGATATCGCCGCCGTGCCAGCCGACGTCGCTCCAACCGAGGTCGTCGGCGAGGAAGATGATGATGTTGGGCCGCGGGGCGGCGGCGGGGAGGGCGGCCGCGAACGCGAGCGTCGCGGCGGCAAACAGCGGGGCAAGGCGGGGCAGGCTCATGGCGCGACCCTGCCGGCCAGGCCGCCCTTCCTCAACCGATTTGTCAGCCGCGACGCCGCGGGAACTCCTGCTCGAGCCAGTCGTCGAGCAGCGCCTTCTCGTGGCGTAACGGGTCGTCGGGGAACGCCAGCGGCAACTTGAACAGGAACGCGAGGTCGCGCAGCTCACGCCGGCCCTGCGTCATGACCTTGCCCTCGGCGTCGGTCACCCGAAAGGCCAGCGCGAGGCGCGGCGGGTACAGGTCGCGGACGACCCGCACGTCGTCCCAGCGCGGACCGCGCCAAGGCTCGAAGTCGCCGGCGAGGTCGATGTCGGTGAACGTGATCGCCAGCGTGCAGCCCGCGGGCACGAAACGCTTCGCCTTGGCCTCGAGGTGCTCCCGCAGCCGCGGCAGGTAGAGCGCGGAGTCGTTTTCCAGCCAGGCGCGCTCGCGGAGGTCGGTGAAGCCGGCCGGTTCGAGGAAATCGACCGTGATCCTTGCCGGGGGCGGCGATCCCGCCCCGGCGTCGGCCGCGCGCAACGCGCCGGCCAGCGTGAGGATGAGGATGGCTCTGGTTTTCATGATGAGTCGTCCGACCCGCGGCGTGTCCCGGGGGTTCCCTCATCCGGCGCGGTTTCGGCCGCTGCCCGGCGGACGCTGACCACCACGAACTTGCTGGTGGGCGTGTTGCTGCCGGCTGCGACGCTGTCGAGCGGCACGAGCACGTTGGCCTCCGGGAAATAGGTGGCCACGCAGCCGCGCGGGATCCGGTACGGCGCCACGGTGAAACCCGGGGCGACGCGTTCCGCGCCGCCGTGGCGGTTCACGAGATCGACCCGGTGTCCAGCCGCCAACCCGGCCGCTCGGATGTCTTCTTCGTGCATGAAGACCACCCGGCGGCCGCCGAAAACCCCGCGCAGGCGGTCATCGAGACCGTAGACCGTGGTGTTGAACTGGTCGTGCGTGCGGATGGTCATCATCACGTGTTCCGCGGTGCCGCCCGCCGCGGCTCGTGCCTGCAGCTGCTCCCAGTCGGGCGGGATCGGGGCCGGGAGGAAGTTCGCCTTGCCGTTGGGCGTACGCCATTCGCGCCGCTCGCGCACGGGGTTCGGCAGGGCGAACGGCGCCGAACGCACGCGACGGGTGTAATCCTCGCAGCCGGGAACCACGCTTCCGATGCGGTCGCGGATCCGGTCGTAGTCAGCGGCCAGTTCGTCCCACGGGATACGGCCGCCGCCAGCGCCGAGCGCCCGCCCGAGCGCGGCCACGATCCACGGCTCGCTGCGGAGGTGGGGCGAGCCGGGCGTGAGCCGGCCGCGCGAGCGGTTGATGATCCCCATCGAGTCCTCCGTCGTCACGAACTGTTCGCCGCCGGTCTGCACGTCACGCTCGGTGCGCCCCAGGCAGGGCAGGATCAGCGCGGTGCGGCCGGTGACGAGGTGCGAGCGGTTGAGCTTGGTCGCGACGTGGGCCGTGAGCGCGCAACGGCGCAGCGCCTCGGCGGTCAGCGCGGTGTCGGGCATCGCCGAGAGGAAATTGCCGCCGAGCGCGGCGAACACCTGCACCTGGCCGTCGCGCATCGCGTGGACCGCGCCGACGGAATCCACCCCCGGAGCGCGCGGGCAAACGAGGCCGAACTCGGCGTCGAGCCGCGCCAGCCACGATTCCGGCATGCGGCGGGCAATGCCCATGGTGCGGTCGCCCTGCACGTTGGAATGGCCGCGCACGGGACAAACCCCGGCGCCGGGGCGCCCGAGGTTTCCGCGCAGCAGAAGGAAGTTCACGACCTGCTGGATCGTCGCCACCGCGGCGGGTTGCTGCGTGAGCCCCATCGCCCAGCAGCAGATCGTGGCCCGCGACTCCATCGCGACGCGCGCGGCGTCGTTGATGACTTCCCGCGGCACGCCGCTACCCGCCGTGATCGCGTCCCACGGCGTGGCCCTCAGATCCGCCGTCAGCGCCGCGAAGCCCGCGGTGTGCTCCGCGATGAAGGCGTGATCGAGCACGGTGCCGGGGGCGCGCTCCTCCGCCTCCAGCATCTCCTTCATCAGGCCCTTGAGCAACGCGAGGTCGCCACCGGTGCGCGGCTGCACCCAGAGGTCGGCGAGGCGCTCGCCGTCGCCGAGCAGCGTGGGCAGCGCCTTGAGCGGGTGTAGAAAATCCCGCGGGTTCTTGAAGCGCTCGAGACCGACTTCCGGCAGCGGGTTCACGGACACGATGCGCGCGCCGCGGGCCCGCGCCGCGGCGAGCGCCGACATCATCCGCGGGTGGTTCGTGCCCGGGTTCTGCCCGATCACAAAGATGGCCTCGGCCGCCTCGAAATCCGCGAGCGTCACCGTGCCCTTGCCGAACCCGATGCTCTCGGTCAGCGCCATGCCGCTCGACTCGTGGCAGAGGTTGGAGCAATCGGGCAGGTTGTTGGTGCCGAAGGCGCGCGCGAGGAGCTGCCAGAGAAACGCCGCCTCGTTGCTGGCGCGCCCTGAGGTGTAAAACGCCGCGGCGTCCGGCGCGGGCAGCGCGCGCAATTCCGCCGCAAGCAGTCCGAGCGCCTCGTCCCACGGGATCGGCGCGTAATGGGTCGCGCCTGGGCGCAGCACGAGCGGCTCGGCGAGGCGTCCCTGCGCGTTGAGCCAATGGTCGCTGCGCGCGCCCAGCTCGGCGACGGAGTGGCGCGCGAAGAACTCCCGGCCGATGCGCAGCGGCGTCGCCTCGTCGGCCACGGCCTTGGCGCCATTCTCGCAAAACTCGAACGCATGCCGGCCGGAGTCGGGGCTAGGCCACGCGCATGACTGGCAGTCGAAGCCGTCGGCCTGGTTCACCTGCAGCAGCAGCCCCGCGCCGCGCACGATGCCCGTCGCGCCCAGCAGTTCCGCTGTCTTAGCGACGGCTTTGGGTCCGGCCGCCGCGCGGCTCGCGGCGCCGAGCCGCGGTGGCGCGGGCTCGGGCGGAGTGAAGGCCGGGGACGACGGTTCGGACATCGCGGCGGAACGTGGCCGCGGCACGCCGGGAACTCAACGCGTCACTTGGGGGAAGGGCGTAGCATTGGTCACAAAGGGCACGGAGAGTCGGGCCGAGGACACTGAGTCTCGGGCGCAGGAATGATGAAAGCCGGAAGGGCAGGAACGGAAGCGTTCGGATCTGGAAATCAGGAGCTCAGGGATCGATCCGCGTGCCGCCTTTCACCTCCTGCACTTGGTGCATTCTTCCATCGGTGAGGCGGAGGGGGAAGGTTGGGCGAAGCAAGATCCCTGACCGTTCCCGGCGCGGCGGAGCCGCGCTGGGGCATTTGCGTTTGGCGGCGGATCGGTAGCCTTCGCCCTTACGACTCCATGTTCGCCAATCTGGTCCAGCTCATTTCCGGACGAGCGCCCGCCCCCGAGGCGGTGCGGGAGGCGTTCATCGAGGACATCGCCGTGCGTCACGTGCCGCGGCGCAGCCGGCGGGTCGAGTTCATCATCCTGGCCGGCTGGGTGCTGATCACGGTGAAGCACGTCGCGATCATCTGGGCGTGCCGTCACTACCCGGTGCCGTTCCATCAGCTTTGGGTGAACTTCCCGACGTGGCTGCTCGGGGCGCTGGCCACCGCGGTCTACTACGGGCGCCTGCGGCGGCGCTGAGCTTTTGGGTTTGCCCGGCGCGGAATGCGCCGCCCGCCTTGGCTCCGATGAGTCCGTCCGCCGCCCGTCGTTTCCGCCTCGCCGCCTTCATTCTCGGGGGCTGCCTCCTGGCTGCGGCCGGCACCGGTGCGTGGCTTGCCTCACGGGTGCGTGCCAGCCTGCCGCGGCTCGACGGCGAGGCTAAGCTGTCCGGCGCGGGCGCGGCGGTGACGATTGAGCGCGATGCGTTGGGCGTGCCGACCGTGCGCGGCGCGAGCCGCGCCGACGTCGCGCGGGCGCTCGGCTGGCTGCACGCGCAGGACCGGTTTTTCCAGATGGATCTGCTCCGCCGCGCGGGCGCGGGTGAACTGGCCGCGCTTTTCGGCGAACGCGCCTTGCCGCGTGACCGCGCGACGCGGATGCATGGTTTCCGCGGCCTCGCAGGCAAGGTGGTCGCGGCCCTGCCGGCCGTGCAGCGCGCCGTCCTCGACGCCTACGTCGAGGGGGTCAACGCCGGCCTCGCCGACCTCGGCGCCAAGCCGTTTGAGTATCTCCTGCTCCGCGCCGACCCCGCGCCCTGGCGCGCCGAGGACAGCATTCTCACCGGCTATGCGATGATGCTCGACCTGCAGGATTCCATGGCGAACCACGAGCGGTCGCTCATGACTTTGCGCGATATCTTTGGCGCGGACTCGCTGGGTTTCTTCGCGCCGGTCACGGCGCCTGGCGACGCGGCGCTCGACGGCACCACGGCCCCGTTGCCCGCCATCCCGGGTCCGCAGGTGATCAATATCCGCGCCGCGCGCACGGGCGCGGCACCCGCGCCGGGCGCCCTACGGGTCGACGCGCTGGCCGATCTCGCTTTTCCCTTCGCGCCGCGGGATCCGGATTCCATCCCCGGCTCGAACGCCCTCGCCCTCGCCGGCGCCCACACCGCGGGAGGCGGCGGGCTGTTGGCGAACGACATGCACCTCGGGCACTCCGTGCCGAATATCTGGTACCGCGCGTCGCTGGAGACGGGCGGGCGCCGCGTCACCGGCGTGACGCTGCCCGGCGCGCCGGCCGTGATCGTCGGCAGCAACGGCGAGGTCGCCTGGGGTGTGACCGTCGCCAACGCCGACACCGCCGACCTGGTCGTGGTGGAGACGGTCTCGGCCTCGAAGCGTTTCTACCGCGCGCCGGGCCGTGACGATTACGTGCCGATCGAGATCCGGAAGGAGACGATCGACGTGAAGGGCGGCGACCCGGTGACCGTGGAGTACGAGTGGACGATCTGGGGGCCCGTGGTGGGCCGCAACGACCGCGACCGCCCGCTGGCATTGCGCTGGATCGCGCATGACCCGGAGGCGGCCAACTTCGCGCTGCTCGACATGGAGACCGCGCGGACCACGGAGGAGGCGATCGCCGTCGCCCATCGCGCGGGGGTCACGCCGGTGAACTGCGTCATCGCGGACCGCGGGGGCGAAGTGGCATGGACCGTCGCGGGGCGGCTGCCGAAACGCGCCGGTTACGACGGCCGCCTGCCTGTCACGTGGACTTTCGGCGACCGCAAGTGGGACGGTCATCTCTCGCCGTCGGAGATTCCAGTCGTGCGCGGCCCCGCTTCCGCGCTGCCCGGCCGCATCTGGTCGGGCAACCAGCGGCAGGCCGGTGGCGAGGCTTTGGCCCGCTTGGGCGACGGTGGTTACGCGCCGGCTGCCCGCGCGCGACAGCTGCGTGACGGCCTTGCGACCCTCTCGCGGGCGACTCCGGCTGACCTTTTCAAGGTGCAGCTCGATGACCGCGCGCTCTTCCTCGGCGAGTGGCGCGAGATCCTGCTCGCGGCGCTCACCCCGGACGCGCTGGCGGGGTCCGCCCAACGCGGGGAGTTGCGCCGGCTGGTGGAGAAGTGGGAAGGCCGGGCCGAACCCGGATCGGTGAGCTACCGGCTCGTGGCGGAATTCCGGCAGGCGGTGCGCACGCGGGTGTTCACGCCGGTCTTCGCGGCCTGCCTGGAGGCGACGCCCGGTTTCAGCTCGCGCCGGTTCAACCTGGAGCCGGCGTTACGCGCTCTGTTGCGCGAGAGACCGATGCACCTGCTCGAATCGAAGTATGCGCGGTGGGATGATCTGTTGCTGGCGGCGGCCGACGATGTGGTGGCCGCGATTGGGAAATCCGGCCGGCCCTTGACCTCCGCCGCGTGGGGCGAGCGGAATCGCCTGCGGATGCGCCACCCGCTCGGCACCGCGGTGCCGATGCTCGACCGCTGGCTGGATTTCCCCGCGGTGCCGCTGGCCGGCGACAACGACATGCCGCTCGCGCAAACTTCCGGTCACGGCGCGAGCCAGCGTTTGGCGGTCGCGCCCGGTCGCGAGGCCGAGGGGATCTTCCACATGCCGGGTGGACAAAGCGCGCATCCGCTCTCGCCGTTCTTCCGCGCCGGCCACGACGCGTGGGTGCGCGGCGAGGCCGCACCGCTGCTGCCGGGTCCGGCTATGCATCGGCTCACGCTCCGACCCTGACTGCCTCCGCCCCGTTCGCCCCCGCAAACGCCATGCCCCTCCGCGTCCTTGATCATCCTCTTGCCGGCCATCTCGTCGCCCACCTGCGGGACCGCTCGACGAAACCGGCGACTTTCCGCGCGCTTGCGCACCAGCTCACCACCCTCCTCGCGATCGAGGCGACGCGCGACCTCGAGACGGAGGAGCGGGAGATCGTCACGCCGCTCGAGACCACGCGCGCCCGCGTGCTCGGGCGCCAGCCGCTCGTCGTGGTGCCGGTGTTGCGGGCCGGGCTGGGCATGGTGCAGCCGTTCACGGACCTGTTTCCTGATGTCAGCGTCGGCTACGTCGGCCTCGAGCGGGACCACGAGACGGCGCAGGCGAGGAGTTATTATTGCAAGCTGCCGCCGGTGGCTGGCCGTCACGTTTTCGTGATCGATCCCATGCTCGCGACCGGCGGCTCGGCCGCGCAGGCGATTCGCGTCGTGCGCGATCACGGCGCCACGGACGTGCGCTTGGTGGCGATCGTGAGCGCCCCGGAGGGCGTCGCTGAGGTGGAGCGGCAGCACCCCGGCACGGTGATCTATACCGCCGCGCTCGACCGCGGGCTCAATGACCGGAAGTACATCCTGCCCGGACTCGGCGATTTCGGCGACCGCCTCTACGGGACGTGACCCCGCCCCTCACCGTAGGGCGCCCCACCCCCTTAAAGGGTCAGGGCGTTAAACGTTTGCCGCCCGGGTGAGGCGGCGGTGCTTTAAACAAAAAACGCCCTGACCCCTTTGGGCGGGCGCCGCATGAAATCCCCGCTCCTGTCCCTCGCCGTCGCCATCCTGTGTTCAGTGGCGTCCAACGCCGCCGACACCCTGACGGCGCAGACTTTCAAGCATACCATCTCCCGCGAGGTCGGTTACCGCTACCTGCTGCACCTGCCCCCGGAGCACGGAGCCGACGCCGCCCGCCTCTGGCCGCTGATCGTCTTCCTGCACGGTTCCGGCGAGCGTGGCGATGATCCGTGGCTCGTCGCGAAGCACGGCCCGCCCAAGCTTCTGCGCACCCCGGCGGCCGAAGGCCCGGCCGCGGAGGCGGCGCGCGTGCTCGCCGCGGAGTTCATCGTGGTCTCGCCCCAATGCCCGACGGGCACGTGGTGGGACGACGAGGCGGTGCTGGCCCTTGCGGACGAGATTGCCACGCGGCACCGCGTCGATCCGGCGCGCGTGCACCTCACCGGCCTGAGCATGGGCGGCTACGGGACGTGGAGCATCGCCGTGAAGAATCCTACCCGCTTCGCCTCGGTCGTGCCGATCTGCGGCGGCGGCGATCTTTCCGCCGTGCGCCGTATGGTGCGGAACCGGCCGGCGGAGCTCAAGGAGCTCAACGTCTGGGCGTACCATGGCGCGATGGATCCGACCGTCGCCGTGGACGAGTCGGAGGTCATGGTCGCGGCCTTGCGCAAGGCCGGCGTGCCCCGCGTGCAGTTCACCGTCTATCCCGAAGCGAAGCACGACTCGTGGACGGTGACCTACGACAACCCGGAGCTTTACGCGTGGTTGTTGCGGCAGCGCCGCTGACCCCCCCCCAAAAAAAAAGGGGTCAGGGCGTTAAATGTTTTCCGCCCGAGTGAAGCAGCGTTGCTTTAAACAAAAAACGCCCTGACCCCTTTGGGGGGAGTACGGGAAGACTCAGGGAAACCGAGAAGTTCGATCGCCGCGGCCGCGGTTTCCTCCTGGTCCAAGCCCGCCAACCGGGGAAATCGGAGGTAACTGAGAAGATTCGGTTTCGGCGGAGACGCGACGTGTCACCAGCGCGCGCGGAGGCCGCCGCGCCAGGCGCGAGGTCCGGCGACGTTGATCACACCGTCGGCGCCGCGGCCGGTCTCGATTCGCGCGTCGCCGGCGTTCTCCACCGAGAGAAAAACCTCCGTGTGCCGCCCGGCCGGCATGCTTACGGTTGCGTCCGTCACCACAACCGCGCCGAGCACGAGTTGGTTCTCGTCGTCCTCGAACTGGCGCCCCAGCGCGCGGGAGCGTGCCGAAATCAGCAAGCCCGCCGGCGTGCGCCACGCCGCCGAAAATGTGGCCGAGCGGCGCGGCACTTGCGCCAACCGCCGTCCCTCGAGCGCGCGGGCCACCGGTGCCGAACGCACCGTCGCGTCGTTGAACAGCACCGCCGCATCGAGGGTCAGATTCGGCGCCGGCCGCCAAGCGGCCGTGAGTTCCACGCCGTTGACGCGGATGCGTGCCACGTTGAGCCGCTGGCGTCCGAGTCCGCCGGCCGGCAGCGCGCCGATGACCGGAAACGTGCCGGGCCCGCGGGCGATCGTGACGTTGGCGACAGCGTCGCGGAGGTCGTTGGCGAAGCCCACCGTGGAAAAGGCGAGCGTGCCGGCCGTCGGTGAAAGCGCCGCGTTCCATTCCGCGCCGATCTCGCCGCTGGTCGCGCGTTCGGTACGGAGCAAGGGATTGGCCTCCGTGACGTTGGCGCCCTGCCGGAATGGGCGGTAAAGCTCGTTGAGCGTGGGTCGGCGGAAGGCGCGCTGGACGTTGGCGCGGAGACGCCAGCCCGCGGCCGGGTTCCAAACGAACCCGGCCTGAGGGCTGAGCGCGGATCCACGCGCGGCGGGAAATCTGTCGTGGCGGAGCACGGTGCCGGAATCGCGTTCGGTTTCCCGGCGCGTCCCGTCCCAGTCGCGCCAGCGATCCCCGCGCAGGCCGGCGATGGCGCGCCAGCCCTTCGCGAGCGCCTGCTCCCGCAGCAGAAAAAACCCGGCGAAGGACTGGCTTCCGCCCGCGATACGCTCGCGCGTGAATCGTCCGCCCGAGTAAGTGAAATGCTCCTGGGTCTCGCCGCGGACGAGCCGCAGGTCGCCGCCGGCGCTGGTCCGTGTGCCGGCGTTCCCACGCCAGAAGCCCGTCCATGCCGCGCCGAACGCCGAGGCCGGCACCGCATGCTGGTCGCTCGCCGGGGTTTCGACCGTGCGCGCAGCGTTCACCGAGCTGAAGGTACTGGCGAAGCTCTGATCCTGCGCGTACGCGACCCCGTCCCAGCCGAAGCCGGTGTCGGGTCGTCCGCCGAGCGCGAAGGACGCGAACTGTTCGCGGCTGCGATTTCCGGTGTACGGCGTGCCGTTGCCGCGGGTTTCGTCGAAGAGCCGCGCGTTCACCGCTACTCCGAGGCCGTCCGGGCCGGGCGCGCGTCGCCAACCGGCCCCGATCCAGCGGTGTCGGCTCCGAGCCGGCGTGTCGATCGCGCCGCGGCGTTCGGGCGCGACCAGCGAGTAGCCATCCGTGGCGAAAGCCCGGCCGAGCAGCCGGGCCTCGCCGGCGCCCGTGGGTGCGGTGGTGGAGAACTCCGCCTCGCGCGTGCCGAAGGAGCCGACGGAAGCGGACAACCGCGCGGTCGGGGCGTTCGCCTGAAGCGGCGAAAAAGGTTCCGGTGCAGTGAGGATCTGCACGACGCCGCCGAGCGCGGCGTTGCCCCAGGCCGTGGCGCCGCCGCCCGGGACGATCTCCGCCCGCCAGGCTCCGTCGCGCGGGAGTTTCGTCCATGCGACCCAGCCGCCGAACGGATCGTTGAGCGGCACGCCGTCGAGCAGCACCAGCGAGCGGCTGGCGCCGCTGGGGCCGAGTCCGCGCAGTGAGACGCCTTGGGCCGTGGGATTGGCCGCGAGGCTGTCGGCGCGGCGGAAAAGCCCGAAGGCAGGCACGGCACGCAGCGCGCCGTCCAGCGTGGCCGACGGCCCGCGGGAGAGTTCCTCCGCCGTGAGCACCCGGACCGTCGCCGCCGCGTGCTCGGCGGGCTGCGGGGCCCGCGCGGCCGAGACCACGATCTCGTTCAAGACCGCGGGCGCGGCGGCCGCCGCGGCTGGTGCGGCGGAAAGGATCAAGGCGAGGTAAGCGAGGGCGCGACGGTGCAAGCGGCGGAAGAGGTTAAGTATGGTGACCGATGGCGGCCGGAAGGAAGCCCGGACGCGCCGCGTGGGGAAACGGACCATTTCGTGCTCGGCAACCGTGGGTGCCTCGCGGATTCTGGTCATTCCGCGCCCGGCGCGGGTCAATCACATGCCACACTGGGAATACAAAGTCATCACGAGCGGCAAAGGCGGTTTCGCCAGCCCCGCGATGCTGGAGAAATTTCTGAACGATCTGGGACGCGAGGAGTGGGAGATCATCCACTACCTCACGCCTCCGGACAACGCCTTGGCGTTCACGGGGCTTGCGCGTCGCTCGACGCAGCGGGACTGGACGCTGGAGGACGCCGCCGCGGCCGCCGCTAAGGCCGAGGCCGAGAAGCTGCGGGCCGAGTTCGAGGCCAAGTTCCGCGCCGCCGCGAGCCCGGCCTCCGAGGCCGCGGCAGAGGAGCGTTCGACGGGCTTCATCGAGGACAAGTCCGCCGCGGAGGAGGGCCTGCGGAAGCTGGTCGACACCTCGCGCGACGGCGAGCCCGAGGCCGAGGAGCCGGAGGACGATTGGGACAAGCTTACCGCGGCCGAGGAGGAGGAGTTGCCGACGTTCTTCGAGGCGATCCGCCCCCACATGCGCCGCAACCAGCGCGGGCCGGGGATGTCGGTCGGGGTCGAGTACCTCGCGAAGAAATGGGACCAGTCCGAGGACGATGTGAAGGGCGCGCTGGTCGAGTGCGGCTTTGTGATGCCAGCCGACGAGGATTCGGCGGTCGAGCACCTCGAGTACGACGGTGATCTCTACTGGCTGAACATCAACCGCCGCGGCGAGTTGTGGATCAACACGAAGGAAAAGCCGCGGCAGATCTTCAAGGCGGTCAAAGGCACGCGGATCGAGCCGCCCCCGGCTGAGCCGGCCCCCGTACCCGCGGAAGGAGTCGCTCCGGTGGAAGCTGGCGAACGCAAGCCGGCGGAGGCTCCCGGTGGCGAGTCCTCCCGGCCCGCGCCGCAACCCCTCCCGGAGGGCCCGGCGCTCATCGAGAAGATCCGACCGTATTTGCGGCGCAACCGCCGCGGCCCCGGCGGCTCCGGCAGCCTCGGGTTCCTCGCCCGCGCGCTGCGCGTCAAGGAAGCCGACCTGAAGGCGGCTTTCGGTGCCCTCGGGCTCACCATGCCCGCGACCCCGGGTGATCAGCCGGTCCACACCGAGATCGGTGCTGAGCAGTGGTGGCTGAATCTGGATTCGCGCGGCGGGCTCTGGATCAACGGCCGCGAGAAGCAAGACGGAGATCCGGCGCCGACCGGAGAGCAGACGCCCCCGCCCGCTCCCCCAGCGGAGCCCGGCGTGCAGCCCGCGCTCGAAACCGCCGCTGGCACGGACGCCGCCGTCGCACCCGCTTCCGCTCCCGCTCCGCTCGTGGAAACGCCGGATATCGCTGCTCAACCCGCGGCGCCCGCGCCCGACGCCGTGGCTTTATTCGGGATAATCCGCCCGTTCCTGAAGGAGACCCGCACCGGCGGCATCGCCGCTTCGGTGGAGCGCCTCGCCGGGAAACTCGAAAAGCCCGCCGAGGAACTGGTCGCCTCGCTGGTGGCCGCCGGTCTCAAGCTACCGGAGAAACCCCGCGAGAAGCCCGTTTACTTCGGCCAGGGCACCGAGCAGTTCTGGTTCAACCGGAGCGGCAAGGGTGAACTTTGGCTCAATGTCCGCGCCGCCAAGGCGGCCGGCGACGAGGACGAAAAAGGCGAAGAGGATGCGGACTCCGCCGACGATGAGGCCGGCGACAAACCGGCCGGAGAAGGTCGGAGGCCCGCCCGCCGCGGACGCTCTCGTTCGAACAAAAAGACCGACTGAGCATAGGGGCAGGTTCCCATGTCGACGAAACCCAGCGTTCCCACCGGCCTGCCGAAGCCCTCGGCCGGCCAGCCCTGCCCGTGCGGCACGGGCCGCAATCACGAATCCTGCTGCGGTCCGCGCCTGAACGGCCAGCAGCCGGCGGAGACGGCGGAGCAGCTCATGCGCTCGCGCTTCACCGCGCATGTGGCTCACGACTGGCGTTACCTGCACGTCACCTACCGGCCGACGTCGCGCAAGCCGTACGTCGACGACGGCGACGCCGCCGAGATCCCGTGGACGCGCCTGGTCGTGCACGCGCACGAGCCGGGGGCGTCGCCCGACGCCGCGTTCGTCGATTTCTCGGCTTATTACGCGACCGAGCAAGGCGAGCAGGCGCTGCACGAGAAGGCGGAGTTCGCCCGCGTCGACGGCCGCTGGCTCTACACGCGCAATGTGCGCAATGGCCCCGCCTCGGCGAAGACCGCGCCCAAAGCCGGGCGCAACGATCCATGCCCCTGCGGCTCGGGCCGCAAATTCAAAGTCTGCTGCGGACGCTGAAGGGCGGCGTCAGGCGCGCGCCTTGGGTCGGCCGGTCTCGGCGCCGTCGAACGACGTGAGCAGCGCGGCGTAGATCTTCGCACTCGCGAGGAGCTCGCTGAGCTGCGCGCGTTCGTCGACGCCGTGGCAGGATTCACCGCCCGGACCGTAGCCCAGGGTCGGGATGCGCAGGTGGTGTGCGAAGAAGTGCATGTCGTTGAATCCGGTCGAGACGTTGAACCGGGTGCGTTCGCCGCGCACGGCGGTGACGCAGCGCGCCATGGCGGTGAAGAACGGATGGTCGGGCGACGAGAACGAGGAGTAGTTCTCCGAGATCTTCCGCACCGAGACACGGCAGCGAGGGATCGAGCGCGCGGCGGCGGCGAGGAACGCGCGCAGCTCGCGTTCGGCGGCGGCGTGGTCCTCGCGAGGCAGCACGCGGCGGTCGATGGTGAACGTCGCCTCCGCGGGCACGGTGTTGATCTTCGCCCCCATGCCGCAGTGGAAGACCCCGCCGAGGTTGACGGTGGGCCGTTGCACGCGGCCTTCCGGGGTGCGCCACGGGCGTCCGGCGAGCGTGGCCTTATAGGCTTCGAAGGCGCGGAGGAGCACCGCCATGCCCTCAAGGGCGTTCACGCCTTTTTCCGGCGTGGAGCCGTGGGCCGCGCGGCCTTGCACCGTGACCTCGAGCCAGAGCGTGCCGTTGTGTCCGCAACACACGGTGCGTCCTTCGCCGCCCTCCATCACCACGGCGTAGTCGGGCGAGATGGGCGCGTGACGCACGAGCCAACCGGAGCCAAGCGTGGAATCGGTCTCCTCGTCGGCGGTGAACGAAACCTCAACGTTCAGAAGTGGCGACGTACGCGTGGCGCGGAGGGCCTCCAGCGCGAGCAGCAGGCTCGCGATCGAGCCCTTCATGTCCGCCGTGCCGCGGCCGTAGACCCAGCCGCCCTGCTCGCGTCCGCTGAAGGCGTCGCCGTGACGCCAGCGGCCCGAGACGGGCACGACGTCGTAGTGGGCGTTGAAGTGCACGGTGCGGCGCGCTCCGCGGGTCTTGAGCTGGCCGAGGACGTTGAAACGGGGGTAGGCGAGTTGCTCGCGGGGCAGGGTTTTGCGCGCGAGGGAGGCCGGCACCGGATGGCGGTCGGCGGACAGCCCCACGGCCCGCAGCTCACGGGTGAGGAGCGCGGTGATGCGGTCGTAGTTCTCGCCCGGCGGATTGACCGTCGGGATACCGACCAGCTGCCGGAGGCGCCGCAGGAGCGATGCGGGATGGCGGTCGATGTAAGCGGCGGGCGTCACGGCCCCCGAAAGTGGCCGGACGGCGTGGAGGAAGGCCACGGAAAAAGGGTGCTGGCGGCTGGGCAGGCGGTGGCGGGCGCGTAGGTTGCGTCCGTGCAAAACCATTCGCTGACCGAGTTGGTCCCCATTCTGCAGCTGGCCATCGGGCCGGTGATTTTGATCTCGGGCGTGGGCATGCTGTTGCTGACCTTCACCAACCGTTTCGGCCGGGTGGTTGATCGCACGCGGGGGCTGGTGCGCGAGCTGGCGGCGGGGCCGGAGGCCGCGCACGCCGGGTTGCTGCGGGCACAGGCTGAGATCCTGACGCGTCGCGCCTCCATCCTGCGGCTTTCCATCACGCTCGCGGCGGTCGCGGCGCTCCTCGCGGGGGTGCTGATCCTGATGCTGTTTCTCGGTGTGCTGCTGGAGCTGCGCGTCGGTGGCGGCGTGGTCCTGGTTTTCGCCGCGGCCGTGGCGGCGTTGATCGGAAGCATCCTCGCCTTCATCCGCGACCTGAACCTAGCCCTCGCCGCGTTGCGGATCGATCTGCGGCTGGCTCCGCCCGGGCGTTGAACCGGAGGGGGCCGTCGGCCGGGTAGGGTGAGGTCAGTTGCCCGTTCTTGAACCGGTTTGCTCCGACGTGGCGGCGCGGACCAGTTCCGCGATCGCAGGTGGCAAACTCAGCGTAAGGGCGGCGGCGTGGGCGGCGGGGCTCATTTTACGCCAGGTCTTGCGCAGGATCTCGATGAACTTCTCCCGCGGGTAATCGGCATGGGCCGCCGCGAAGGCGCTGATCTCGTTTTCGAGGAACACGAGGCACGCGGCGTCCTCCAGGGCCTGAGTACCCGGATTGCGGCGGAGCCCTTCCTTGGCGACCCACATAGCGACCTCGGCGGCGGCGGAAGAGTCGATGCCTGCGGCAAGGAGCAACTCGCGGGCGCGCTCCGCTTGGCGGGTGTAGAGGGAGCGGCGCCACGCCAGATAGCCAGGCCGGCCCTCTGGAAAGGTGGCGCGAGGCACCTGCCAGCGTTCGAGGTGCTGGCAACGCGCGGCGAGCCGGAGCAGCGTCGGGGCTGCGGAGTTCAACCGCACGACCCAGGCCTCCATGCGATCCGCGTAAACCAATTCGGCCGGCCGCCCGTCCGGCGTGCGGTTGGGATCGGCGGCATGGGCGGCGTCGATGGCCCGGCGGGCCTCTTCCTCGGCGTGCATGGGCCGAGCCGAAGCCGTGCGTTTCGCGGCCGCAAGCCCGCCGCCGTCCCAGCGAGTTTTCCTTTGTCGAAGTCCGGCGCCGGATTGGCCGCAAAGATGGCCGTGAGGTGCTTCGGCACAGCTCCGCGATGGACCAGCCGCGGATAGACACGGATGGACACGGATCAGCCGGGCTTGGTGTAGCCGCGGCTGGCAGCCGCGGACCATGCCGGATCTGCGACGACCGAAGGTATTACTGAATCGACCCGCGTTTTTGACCGTGGATTTCACTGATGCCGCGGATAAAAAGCAGGGAGGCGCCCGGGTGTCCGAATGGCAGGAGCCAACGGTCGGAGTGAAACAGCAAGAGCGGGATCGTGAAGGCCGGCGGATTTTCTCCGCGGATTTCGCGGAGGGTGCAGATGAAGGAGAAAGTGGCGCGATCGAGGTGAGCCGTTCCGAACGGAGACGATTCTTGGGTACAGCAGAGAGGTGGTCGTCCCGGGCTGCGCCGGGAAAAGAGGCTCCCTGCGGTCGCCCCAACCAAAATTGGCCGCGTAAACACCTCGGCGCGCCGCCGGCCTTTCCCTTTCACCCTCCCTTTCCCTCCTCCACAATAGCCTGTCCCTCATTCCGGGTTCGTAGCATCTGGAGGCCTTCTTCTCTTCCCCCATCCCGATGAGAACCTTCCTGCTCCTGCTCGCCTCCAACATCTTCATGACCTTTGCGTGGTACGGCCAGCTCAAGCTGAAGGCCTTCGAGGGCCGCTCGCTCTGGTTCGTGATCCTCCTCTCGTGGGGCATCGCGTTCTTCGAGTACTGCTTCATGGTGCCCGCCAACCGCATCGGCTACGCCCAGGGGCTCACGGGTTACCAGCTGAAGATCATGCAGGAGGTCATCACGCTCGGGGTCTTCGTGGTTTTCGCCTGGCTCGTGCTGGGCGAGCGTCTCACGTGGAACTACGGCGTCAGCTTCCTGCTCATTCTCGGGGCTGTTTACTTCGCCGTCGCCTTCAAGCCGGGCACTTCCTGACCGGCCCTAGCCCGCCAAAAACGCCAAGGGAGGCTTGACGTGTTCAGGTGAACACTATCCGCTTTCAGGCATCCAAGGCCGGTTTCGCCCCAAATCATGGGGCAGGCCGTTCTTGCCCCTCCCCGGGGCCGCGCCTCAGTTCTCCGCCCGCCCGATTTTCAACAAACCACCATAACCGCAACGTCCCCGTCATGTCCAAAGCCAGTCCCGCTCCCGCCAAGACCGCCGCCACCGCCGTCGCCACTGCCACCGCCACCGATGCCGCGCGTGAGAAGAACATCGAGCTGGCCGTCTCCTCCATCACCAAACAGTTCGGCGAGGGTTCCATCATGCGCCTGGGCGATGCCCAGAAGATGAAGGTTGAGACCCTCACCACCGGCTCGCTTGCCGTTGACCTCGCCCTCGGCGTCGGCGGCCTCCCCAAGGGCCGCATCATCGAGATCTATGGGCCTGAGTCGTCCGGTAAAACCACCTTCTGTCTCAGCGTCATCGCCGAGGCCCAGAAGCGCGGCGGCCTCGCCGCCTTCATCGATGTCGAGCACGCCCTCGACCCCAAGTACGCCCGCGTCGTTGGCGTGAAACTCGACGACCTCCTCGTCTCCCAGCCCGACTCCGGCGAGGACGCCCTGAACATCATGGAGACGCTCATCCGCTCCAACTCCATCGATGTCATCGTGCTCGATTCCGTCGCCGCCCTCACAACCAAGGCCGAGCTCGATGGACAGATGGGCGATGCCACCGTCGGCGCGCAGGCCCGCCTCATGAGCCAGGCGATGCGCCGCCTCACCGCCGTGGTCAGCAAAACCAACTGCATCTGCATTTTCACGAACCAGATCCGCGAGAAGATCGGCGTGATGTTCGGCAACCCCGAGACCACCTCCGGCGGCCGCGCGCTCAAGTTCTTCTCTTCCATCCGTATCGACATCCGCCGCAAGGACCAGATCAAGACGCCCGAAGGCAAGGTCGTGGGCAACCGCACCAAGATCAAAGTGGTGAAGAACAAGGTCGCGCCGCCGTTCACCGAGTGCGAATTCGACATCATGTACGACGAGGGCATCTCGAAGCTGGGCTCGCTCCTCGACCTCGGTATCGAGCACCGTATCCTCGAGAAAAAGGGCGCTTGGATCGCCTTCGAGGGCAATCTCGTCGGCCAGGGTCGCGACGCCGCCAAGCTCGCGCTCCGGGAAAAGCCCGAGCTCGCCGAGAAGATCCAGAAGGCCGTCCTCGAGAAGGTGAACGTGACCGGCGGCGCGACCGTCACCGGCGAAGCCGCCGAGTAACGCAGCCGCAGATTAGGGGGCCTTCCCCGGGGCATGTCAGGCTGGGAAGGTACTTCGTTACACTGTGAGGCTGGCCCACGGAACACTCGGAATTCCCTAAGGCTCGCTATCGCCCTGTCTGGTGTAGCCGCGGCTGCTGCCGCGGACCATGCCGTTGCCGCGACAGCCGAAGGCGTTTCCGAACTGCTCCGCGCGGGATCAACCACGGATGCGCACGAATCGACACGGATAAATGCGGTTCGTTGGTAGTTGGGTCCGGCGACCCCGGCCGATGCAGGAACAGCGACGACCGCATGCGTTTCAAAACGCTCGGGGGCTCACAGCGGATGTCGCAGAAGGCACGGATGATGAAAAAGGGTGATGCCACTTTCCCTCACTCCCTCTCACTTGATGTGTCACACGCCATATGTGACACCAGCTCTCTCATCCCTCCCGGTGCGGCGGAACCGCGCCGGGTAGGCACTTTTCGGTTCCGGTCGGGTCGGATAAGCGCCATCGATCGCCTTCCGCCATGACTTCGACCGCCGTACCTTCCGGTTCTGTTACCGCCATTTACTCAGCGCCTGTCCGCGCGACCGGCCTTCTGGCACTCGCCCTCCTCGCGAGTACTTTGACGCCCGCCGATCACCTGTCCGCGGCCGAGACGCGGACCGCCGATTCCGCGCCAAAGCTTTTGTCCACGGTCGGGTCCAAGTCCGAGACGTGGTCCGACGTCCGCGAGCTCGAGGCGGCCGCGGCCAAGGGCAACCCCCGCGCGGAGGCCGCGCTGGGGGAATTGCTGCTGCGGGGTGACGGTCTTCCGCGGGACGACGCGCGCGCCCTCTCGCTCTTGGAGAAGTCGGCCCGGGTTGGCCACGGCCCGGCTGCCTTCCGCCTCGGTTTTCTGCTGTCGCGCGGGGAAAACGGCGCCGCTCGCGATCCGGCACGTGCGGTCGCTTACTTCCGCGCCGCCGCCGCGGCCGGCGAGCCTGAGGCGTTCTTCAATCTTGGCGCCGCGCACGCCAACGGCCGCGGGGTGAAGCGCGACTACGCCGAGGCGCTCGCGTGGCTCACGGTCGCGAAACGCCGCGGAGCCGACAACGGCACCGAGGCCTCCCTGCGTCAGCAATTGGCGAAACAAACCTCGCTCCTCGCCAAGTCAGAGCGGCGTGTGGGCGAGATTGAGGCCGAGCTCAAGAACGCCGCCCCGGGTTCGTTCCTGCCGCCGGTGGCGCCGCTCGACGAAGTGTACGATCCGCTGCGCCCGAACTGAAGCGGGACGCACGCGGCAGTTTCGCGGTTAACGGATACAGGGCGGCAACGTCGACGACGACGCAAGGCCGCGTTGCGCCGGCAGCCGCTGGTCGACGAACGAAATCCGCATCGCTTGCACGCGCCTCATTCTGGCAGGTTTCGATCGCTACGTTCGGATCGCAGCCTTGCGATCCCCAGGGACGCGCGCCCGCGCCACAGGCGAATTTTCCAGCATCTCCTCTCGCACCTACCATGCACGTGATTCGCCACCTCATCGCTCGTTCCGCCAAAGCCCTTGGGGTTGTCGGCTTATTCGCTCTCCTGTGCCCGCTGCGCGCCACGCCGCCCCCGTCTTCGTTCGGGGTGTGGGACCGGGGCAACGCGTACGACCCCAAGGACTATCCGTTCCTCAAGGGTTTGGCGTTCAATCAGGATTGGGCCGGAATCGAGCCCGTTCCCGGCGTCTTCGACTGGAGTGCGTTGGACCGCGCGATGGAAAGCGCCGTCGCGAAGAACCAGTACATCTACCTCTCAATCGGCGTGGGGCCGGATGCGCCCGCGTGGATTTACCAGCAGGGCGTGCCCGCGGTGAAGACCGACGGCCAGATGCACGACGCTTGGCCGGTCTATCCGTACTATCCGTCCCCCGCCTACCGGAAATTCTTCGAGCGCCTCATCACGGAACTCGGGAAACACATCCGCACGTTCCCGAAGGATAAGCAGAAGCGCATCGCATTCATCCAGGTGAAGACGGGGTGCACCGGTGACGAGTGCGCCTACAAGGGCGAGGTGCTTGAGAAGCAGTACGAGCTACCCGTCCGATCGCCGGCATGGCGGGAGTTCCGCCTGTGGGCGTTCGAGGTTTTCGTGAAAACTTTCCAGCGGGTTCCCGGGGAGCCCCAGATCAGCCTATTGTTCAATCACGTTGCTCCGGGCGAGGACATGGTTGGGGGACGCGGCTTCGCGACCGAGTGGAATTGGGTGATGGCCAACGCCGAGGGGGGCCTCGGGATCAAGATCGCCGGCAGCGGGCGCGGGCATCACTTGAGCGGGGAGCGGAGCAAGATCCAGACCTGGGAGCCGCGTCTCGTGGCCGCCACGGGCACACCGCTCTTCGCGCGCTCGGAGATGGACCAGACGTGGCAGCGCGCATGGTATCAACTGAACGTTCCGCTCAGCTTCTACTGGGGCGCCCTCACCGGCCTGCAGGGCGGCCAGAGCATCTGGGATATCTCTTCCAGCGCGATGGAGGCCTGCAAGGAGCAGGGCTTCGACTACGCCTTCCACTTCTTCAATCGCTACGCGGGACAGGTCCGGCCCGAGACCGCCACCGGCGCCTTCTGCGCCCTGCACAAGGGGCTCGATGCCGCCGACACCGCGGCTTATCCCGAGACGGAGTTCGGGTCCGCCTCGCCGGGTAACGTGGCGCGCATGGAAAAAATCGTCGCCGCCTACGCGAAGTACGGCGCCGCGGTGGATGACCGGAACGCCCTTTTGTTGGGGCAGGTGCGGCAACGCGACACGCAGCGGGGCTTCAACGACGTCGGCTGGGACATCTGGCCCGACAATTACGGACGTTTCCTCCAGCAGATCGACCCCGACACCACCTCGATACCCCTTTGGCGCGTTGGTGGGCCGATCACGAAGATGTCCCCCATCTACTCCCGCTTCGCCCGCGGCTTCGAACGCGCGTCCGGCAAGGACGCCATGTACTTCAGGCTGCACGAGGGTTTCTCCCAGGGCGGCGGGCCCCAGGTAATATCGATGACCGTCGTTTGGTACGACGCCACGGCGGGTTCATCGTGGCGGCTCGACTATGATGCCGGTTCCGCCGGCATGAAGACCGCGCTGGCCGTCACGGGGACGGGTGATCGGGAATGGCGCCATGAGACGGTCACGGTGGAGGACGCCGTGCTGCGCCACGGCGGCGCCAGGGGTGCGGACTTCACCCTGGTGAACACGGACGACAAGGACGACATCTTCAGCCTGATCGAGGTTCACCGCGGAAGGCTCGAGACGCCCGTGCTGCTGCCGCCGCTCGTTTACAAGGTCTCCGACCAAGACCCGAGGCCGCCGAAGGCGCAAAAAGCCGGCGAGCCGGTTCGGGAAAGAAAAGGGAAGCGGAAGGGGAAGGCCGACGAAAGCAGGTGATCCATTCCAAGCTTCGGCCCTTGGGCCCGGCCAACATTCGCCTACGTTCCGCGCGCGGTCGCGCGGTTCTTACCCGAGCGCGGCGATGCCCTCGCGCATTCCCTTGAGTACCTTCGCCACCTCGGTGGCGGGGTCGTAGTCCTTGCGCCCCATCGAAAGCGTCTCGATCGGCACGAAGCCGCGGTAGCCGCCGTCGGCGATGATGCGCATCATTCGTTTGAAATCGGCCTGCGGTGACTTCAGTGAGCTCCCCAGGGTCTCCTTGATCTGCCAGCCGACCGCGTGCGGCGTGATCAGGGCAATGTCGGCGTAGGAGTCGGCGGTGAGGTATTTTCCAGTGTCGACCAGCGCGCCGCAGCAAGGGTGGTCGACCCTCCGGAGGAGGCTCAAATGTTCGGCTCCGGTGTTGAGAAAGTCCCCGTGGTTCTGCACGCCCACCAAGACCCCGAACTTCTCCCCGTGCTTCGCGCAGGCGCGCAAGTCGTCGGCCATCCACTTCTCGACCTCGTCTCGCTTCGCGCCACCCGCGGCGACCCGCCAGTCGTTGAACGGCTTTTGCGGTCCCGCGAACACGCGGATCACCGTCGCCCCAAGGCGGGCCGCGACCTCGATCCAATCCTTCGTCAATTGCACGCCGTTCGCGCGCGCCGAACGGTCGGCATGGGTGAAGTCGTTGCGGATGCCGGTGCCGTTGATCACGACGCCACGGGCGTGCGCGTGACGCTTGAGCCGGCTGATGAACGCGTCGGTCGGCACCTTGGGGTAACCCGGGAGGAAGTAACCCGTGATGTCCATCGCCTCGATGTTCAGGCGCGCGCAAAAGTCGCACACGCCGAAAAGATCGATGCCCTTGGCGGCGTCCTTGGCGTTCTCGTTCAGCGGCTCGAGAAAAGAGAGACGTTCAGGGCGGGCCGCAAAAACGGACCGCCCGTCCGCCGGACCGGCTCCAGCGCTGGCAGCGGCGCGGCCGTGAGCGGGATCAGTGCAGCCAGTTGCAGGAAAGTCCGACGGGGCAGGGGATGGGACGTGCGGGGCATGGCGGGTGAGGGGAGTTCGCGGTGCGGATGTTCAACTCGTGGAAAGTCGGCCGCTTGCCGAGCTGGAAGATTTCGTCGGCCGGGCGGCAGGTGCATCCGCCTTGTTGCTACGTTGCGCGAGCATTGCCGGTTGCGCCGCCGGCGGCTTCGGGATTGGTTCGCGCTTCCTTTCCATGCCGACCTCCACTCCCGCTTCACCTTCGACCGCGTCCGGCGCGGGGCGAAACGGCGAGCCGGTGTACCAGGTGCGGGGCATGGCGCGCATCTACGGCGAGGGCACCGCGGCGGTGACGGCGCTCGCGGGCGTCGACCTCGATCTTTTCGCCGGTGAACTCATCGTGCTGCTGGGCGCGTCGGGCAGCGGCAAGTCGACGCTGCTCAACCAGCTCGGCGGGCTCGATTCGCCGACCAGCGGCGCGCTGCGTTACCGCGGCCGCGACCTCGCTGGCATGGACGAGGCCGCCCTCACGCTTTTCCGCCGCGACGCGGTGGGCTTTGTTTTCCAGGCCTACAACCTGATCCCGAGCCTGACCGCCCGGGAGAACGTGGCGCTCATCACGGAAATCTGCCGCGACCCGATGGCGCCCGAGGAGGCGCTCGCGATGGTCGATCTCGCCGACCGCCTGGACCACTTCCCGGCGCAGCTTTCGGGTGGCGAGCAGCAACGCGTCGCGATCGCGCGCGCGATCGCCAAGCGTCCCGAGGTTCTCCTGTGCGACGAGCCCACCGGGGCCCTCGACGTCCACACCGGCATCACCGTCCTGGAGGCGATCGAGCGCATCAACCGCGACCTCGGCACGCTCGCCGTCATCATCACGCACAACGCCATCCTCGCCGACATGGCGGACCGCGTGTTCACGCTATCCGACGGACGGATCGTGCATGCGCGGGAAAACGCCACGCGCGGCGCCGTGCGCGACCTCGCCTGGTGACGACGGTCCCGCGATGAGCATGCTCGACCGCAAACTGCGCCGCGACCTGCGGGCGCTCTTGACCCAGGCGCTCGCCGTCGCGCTGGTGATGGCCTGCGGGCTGGCGATGATGATCATGACGCGGTCGTTGATCCTCTCGCTGTCGACGACGCGCGACGAGTACTACAGCGGTAACCGGTTCGCCGAGGTCTTTGCCCGGCTGAAGCGCGCGCCGCATTCGGTCGAGGCCGAGCTCTCGGCGATTCCCGGGGTGGCGCAAGTGGAGACGGGCATCGCGGTGCAGGTGACGCTGGACGTGCCGGGACTGGCCGAGCCGGCGGTCGGCCTGATCAATTCCCTCCCCGAGCGCGGCGAGCCGCGCCTGAACCGCCTGCACGTCCGCGCCGGCCGGTTGCCGGAGGGCCGCGCCTCCCGTGGCGAACTGGCGGTGGGCGAGGCTTTCGCGGAGGCGCATGGACTCCGGCCCGGCGACACGATTTCCGCCCTGTTGAACGGGACCAAGGAGACCTTCCGCATCTCCGGGATCGTGCTTTCCCCCGAGTTTGTGTTCGAGGCGCCGCCCGGGGCGGCGCTGCCGGACAACCGCACCTACGGCGTGTTTTGGATGCCCTACCGCGAACTCGCGACGGCGTTCCAGCTGTACGGGGCGTTCAACTCCGTCGCGCTCACGCTGGCGCCCGGGGCTTCGGAGGGCGGGGTGATCGCGGCCCTGAATCGCATCCTCCAGTCCTACGGCGGACGCGGTGCGTATGGGCGGATCGACCATCCGTCGCACCGCAGGCTCGACGACGAGATCCGCATCCTCGAGGGGCTGGCGATCGCCTTCCCGCTGGTGTTCCTCAGCGTGGCCGCGTTCATGACCAATTCGGTGATGAGCCGGCAGATCGCGCTGCAGCGGGAGCAGATCGCGATGCTCAAGGCCTGTGGTTTCTCGAACCGCCAGATCGGCGCGCACTATTTCAAGTTTTCCCTCGGGATCGTGGCGGCGGGGGTGGTGCTCGGGGCGGCCGGCGGCATCGTGCTCGGTGGACTCCTGGTGGACATGTACCACCTGTTCTTCCGTTTCCCCTCGCTCGAGTTCCGCGTCGACTACGGCGTCCTCGGCCTTGCCGCGGCCGTGAGCGCGGCGGCGGCCTTCACCGGGGTGGCCGGGGCGGTGCGGCGCGCCGTGCGTTTGCCACCGGCCGAGGCGATGCGTCCCGAACCGCCGGCCCGCTACCGTCCTTCTCTCTTCGAGCGGTTCGGTTTCGCCCGCTGGTCGGGCCCCTCCCTGCGCATGGCGTTCCGCAACATCCAGCGCCGGCCCGTGCGCAGCGCGCTCACCTGCCTCGCGCTCGCCCTCGCCACCGGGATCCTGATCGTGCCGAACTCGTTCCGTGACGGGATCGCGTACGTGATCGATTTCCAATGGGACGTGATCCAGCGCCAGACCGTGACGCTCTCGCTCGTCGAGCCCGGCCCTGAGCGGGGGCTCCACGACTTCCGCCACCTGCCCGGTGTGGTGCGGGCCGAGCCTTTCCGTTTCGTGCAAGTGGAACTGAAGTCCGGCGCGATCACCCGGAGGTTGCTCCTGCAGGGCCTGCCCGCCGAGGGCACGCTCAGCCGGGTGATCGACGCGCAGCCGCGCCAGCTGCGCCTGCCGGAACGCGGCATCATCATGTCGGCCAAACTCGCCGAGGTGATGCGGCTTCAGCCGGGCGACACCGTCGTGGCGCGCGTGCTCGAAGGCCGTGACCGCGAGATCGAGCTTCCCGTGGTCGGCCTCGCCGAGGATTTCGCGGGCACCGCCGCCTACATGGAGCGGCACGCCCTCAATCGGCTCATGCTGGAAGGCGATCGCATCTCGGGGGCGCACGTCGTGGTCGACAAGGCCCGCTGGGGCGAGTTCGTCGCCGCGGTGAAGGAGACGCCGCGCATCGGCGGCTGCATGATCAAGGACGCGCTGCGCGACGGGTTCCGCAAGACCACCGCCGAGAGCATCGGCCTCCTGCAGAAAATCTACTCGTTCTTCGCCACCGTGGTGGCGTTCGGCATCATCTACAACAGCGCCCGCATCTCGCTTTCGGAACGTGCCCGCGAGCTCGCCACGTTGCGCGTGCTAGGCTTCACTCGCGGCGAGGTCGGCGCCGTGCTCGTCGGTGAACTCGTCATCCTCACCTTGGTCGCGTTACCGCTCGGGCTGCTCATCGGCTCGGTCTTCGCCGCTGGCATCATCACGACCGTCAACACCGAGACGGTGCGCCTGCCGCTCGTGCTCACCCCGGCCAATTACGCCTTCGCCGTCCTCGTCGTCGCCACGGCGTCGGTCTTGTCGGCCGTGTTCGCCGCCCGCAAGCTCGCCGAGATCGATCTGGTGAGCGCCCTCAAGGTCGCCGATTGACCTCCGTCCCCGTCAACCTCCCTTCATGAAGCCCGCCGCCCAGTCCCCCTCCCAGCCCGCCGTCCGGTCCGGCGCACCCGCCTGGCGGCGTCGCCTGCCGTGGTTCGGCGCCGTGGCGCTTGTCGCGCTCATCGTCGCCGGACTCTGGCCCGAGGCCGCTCCCGTCGAGTTGGCCGCGGTGCGTCGCGGGCCGCTGGTCGTGACGGTGGACGAGGAGGGCATGACCCGGGTCAAGAACCGCTATGTCATCACCGCGCCGGTTGCCGGGCAGCTGCGGCGCATCGATTGGAAGGCCGGCGCCGAGGTCGTGGCCGGCCAGACCGTGCTCGCCGTCATCGAGGCGGGCGGCGCCGATTTCCTTGATGTGCGCCTGCAGGCGCAGGCCGAGGCCCGCGTGAAGGCCGCCGAGGCGGCGCGGGAGGCCGCACTGGCGCAGCGCACCCGCGCCGAGTCCGCCGCCGCGCTCGCCGCGGCGGAGGATGCCCGCGCCCGCGGATTGCGGGCCGCCAACGTGATCTCGGCGCAGGAGGCCGACCTCGCGCGCACGCGGCGGGAGACGGCGTCGGCGGAGTTGCGGGCGGCGGAATTCGCCGCGCAGGTGGCTGGCTTCGAAGTACAGCAGGCCCAGGCGCTGCTCTCACGCGGGCTGGCTGGGGGGAGCGGGGAACCTCTCGTGATCACCGCGCCCGTCAGCGGCCGCATCCTGAGGGTCATACAGGAAAGTTCCCGGATGGTTTCCGCCGGCTTCCCGTTGCTCGAGGTCGGTGATCCGACGGACCTCGAGGTTCGCATTGAGGCGCTCTCGCGCGACGGCGTCGTGATCCGGCCGGGCGCGCCGGTGATGCTGGAGCAATGGGGCGGCCCGGAGCCGCTCGCCGCGCGCGTGCGTCTCGTCGAGCCCTCGGCCTTCACCAAGATCTCCGCGCTCGGCGTCGAGGAGCAGCGGGTCTACGTCATCGCCGACTTCACGGATCCCGTGGAGAAGCGATCGACGCTCGGAGACAGCTACCGCGTGGAGGCGCGGGTCGTGACTTGGGAAAGCGCCTCCGCCTTGCAGGCTCCCGCCGGGGCCCTGTTCCGCCAGGGCGCGGAGTGGCGCACCTTCGTGGTCGAGGGCGGCCGGGCCGTCTCAAGGGTTGTGAAGCCGGGACGCTCCAACGGCGTGCAAACCGAAATCAACGAGGGGCTGCGCGAGGGCGAGCGCCTCGTGGTTTATCCCGGCGACCGGGTGCGTGACGGGGTCCGGGTGCGGCCTTTGGTCATCGCCGGCGGTTGATCGCCTTTACCCGGCGCACCCAGTCGGATCGGTCCGCGGGCCAGCCGGGGATCAGCGGGTTCGCCGCGTTGCGTGCACGATAGGCCGCCGTCGTCGACCAAGCGGGCGGCGGCGGCTCGGACCGCCGGCATGAGCGGGCGCCAGTCCCTCGCGAGACGGCGGGCGACCTCGGACGGGCAAAAGGTCGCTCCGGCTCCGCGTTCCCCCGCCAGCTCAACCAGCAGGCGGCGCAGACCTGCGGCGCTCCCGCGGTTTTTTCCCATGATCAGGGGGTCACGCCCTTTTTTCGCGGGAGTTGCGGCGGGGGATTTCCGGGCACGATCAGCGGCCCGCCCGCGAAAACCGCGGCTGACGCGGGGTCTACGGCGACCAGCACACCGTGGAAGTCCCTTCCGCCGAAAGTCTCCAAGCGGGTCACATTCGGCACGGGATCTCCCTCCTTGGTGAAGCGCACGGCCGGTTCCATCCGGTAGCTGTGCTCGTCGGCGTGCACGAGAAGCACCGGACGTCCAAAGGCGCGCGCCTCGGCCTCGACCGTGCGCAGGAAGAGTTCGAAGCCCGCGTCGTAGCCCGGCCGGCCGCGGTCGGCGGCGAAGGGATCCGCCTGAAAGAACCAGGCCACGCCGGGCGCCTTGGACGCCCGTGCCGCGGCGAAAACCTCCCGCACCCAGGCCGCGTTGGCGGCGTCGCGCCCCCGCCACTCCTCCAACGCCCCCGCCACCTTCGGCTGATGGTTATTGTGGCTCCCCACGACATGCGCCGTCGCGAACATCACGCCGCCCACCGTCCAGCGCGCGTTCTCCACGAAGCTCCGGTGCGCGGCGTCCCGGCGCTGGGTGACGAGGGGCATCGGCCGCCGGCCACGGCTGCTTTCGTCGGTGAAGAAAAGCTCCCGGATCCGGGCGAGGCGCTCGCGGGGCTCGAAACGACCCGCGCGCTCCGAGTGGGTGTCGGTCCATTCGTTATCGCCCGGGGTGTAAACCAGCGCGGTCTCGACCGAGTCGAACTGCCCGCGGCGGCGCAGCAGAAGCTCGTCGGTGCACCGCTCGTCGCTCCCGAGAATATCTCCGAGGTGCACGGCGAAGGCGGGCTGCTGCCGGTTGATCTCGGCCAGCAAACGCCCGAAAGCCTCATCGCCGCCGGGGTGGCGGCCGTACGGCAGGCAGCCCATCGCGGCGAAGGTGAACGACTCGGTGCCGCCCGCCGGCTCGATGCTCAGCAGGAGCAGCAGCGCGGTGAAGAGGGTGCGACAGCGGCGCGATCCGGAGCGAGAGGTGGGCATGGCGGCGAAGGAGAGTCGGTGACCGCTCCCTTCACGGCAAGCGCCCGCCGGTACGGGCGGAGACCGTTTCGCCTCGGTGTTTGCCAACCTTGGCCGACCGCATACGGGTGAAGGCCTTCTCCATGCGCAGCCTTTTCTATCTGCTATTGCTGGGTGCCCTTCTCGCCACCGTCGCCATCGTGACCCGCTCCGGCATCATGGCCCGCAACGACCCCCGCGACCGGCCGCTCAACAAGGCCATGCGCGAGGCGATGGACAAAAAGGTCCCCCAGGTGACCACCGAGGATGACCTTTACCTGACCGAGCATTACCAATCGGCGGTGCGGCGTTACTCGGGCCTGCGTTATGTCATCCGCGGGGCTGGAACGGGCACCGCGACCCCGCCGCCCGGCGCCGAGGTCATCGCGCATTACGAAGGCCGCCTGCTCGACGGGACGAGCTTCGACAGTTCCTACCGCCGCGGAACGCCGTTTGCCTTCCGGGTCGGCACCGGCGCGGTGATCAAGGGATGGGATGAAGCGTTCCTCCTGATGAAAAAGGGTGAAAAGCGCACCCTCATCATTCCCCACTGGCTCGGCTACGGGGAGAAGGGCTCACCTCCGAAGATTCCCGGCAAGGCGACGCTGATTTTCGAAGTCGAGCTGATCGACTGGCGCTGAGTCCGGCGGGACTCAGCGCGCCTGCGGCGTCGCCGGCGGGGTCGGAGCCACGCCCTGGTTGACCTGCTGGGCGGCTTGCTCGCGCAGCGCACGCCGCCGCGCCACCTCGGCGGCGACGGCCTCCAGCCTGCGCTGTTCGTCGGCGGGGGTGGGATTCACGACCACCGTCTGGGTTACCGCCGGAGCGACATTGACCGCGGGAGGCGGCGCGCCCGGAGCTGGCACGGGAGGCGGGGGCTGCGCCGGCGCGCCACCTGAAACCACCTTCGCCACCCGCATCGAGAGCGTGATCGAGCGTCCCCGATGCTCGATAGTCAGCGCCTTCTGCTCTTCGTCGTAGCGCCTCGCCACCACATCAAATTCCTCGTTGCGCTGATTCAGGCGCAACCAGACGCCGTTCTTCTTCGCCGGATCAAAAAGCCGGAACTGCACGCCGTCGCCCAGGTCGATGTTACCGCGGAACTCCAGCCCGTCCGGCGTAGCCGCGGCGGCGGCGGCGGGTGCCGCCGCGGCTGGAGGGCTGAAGGGTGAGCGCCCTTGGGCGATCAAGTCTCCGCTGATCGCGGCCGACACGGGCGGCAGCAGCCGCAGAATGAGCGCCGGTCGGAAACGCATGGGGATGACGCAACCTAGATTCGGACGCAGACCCGTCAAGCGATGGCGCCGGCGCACGCTCAACCCCACAGTTTTTCCGGGTAATGCCCCGCGCGCACGAGCGCGAGGATCGCCTCCTGCACCCGCGGCTTGTCCTCTCGGTAGGTCACGCCGAACCACGAGCCGGGAGTCGGCCGCACCTCGACCGACGCCTCGCCCGCCGCGACCATCGCCGACACCGCCGCGGGCAGATAGAACTCCGCCTTAGGGTCGCCTGACCGCTCCCGCAGGAAATCCGGAAAGCGCCGGTTGAGACCGTCGAACAGCGCCGGGGTAAATCCCCAGCAGTTCAACGACACCGGTTCCTCGCCCGAGTAGCGTCGGCCCGGACCCACCTCCGCCGCCACGATGCCGTGCACTTCATCGACCGAGAGCATTTCGCCCGAAGCGTTGACGCGCGCGACGCCTCTTGAGACGCCGCCGTGCTCCGAGAGGGTGTTGGCGAGGCGGAAGCCCACCATCGCGAACCGCGGCCCGCTCGCCGAGGACAGAAACCGGCCAAGCTGCGCGAAGGCGTCCGCGCCGTAGAAATCGTCGGCGTTGATGACGGCGAAGTTACCCGGCAGCGCCGCGCGTGCGCACCAAACGGCGTGTCCCGTGCCCCATGGTCTTTCTCGGCTGTCCGGCACCGCGAACCCCGCCGGCAGGGCGTCGAGCGACTGGAACACGTAATCCACCGCGATCCGTCCCGCATAGCGCGATCCGACGCGCTCCCGGAAGACCTCCTCGAAATCACGACGGATCACGAACACGACGCGACCGAAGCCCGCCCGCCTCGCGTCGAAGACCGCGTAATCAAGCACCGTTTCCCCGCCCGGACCTACCGGGTCGATCTGCTTGAGCCCGCCGTAGCGCGAGCCCATCCCGGCGGCCAGCACAACGAGGGAAGGTGTCATCCGGCCGAACCAAAAGACCGCGCCCGCCCGCGGTCAACCCGCCGTCTCCGCGGTCGTTTCCGTCCCGGGCGCGCGGCCCCGCAGGCGGTCCTGCAGTCCGATGAACCGTCCGATGATCTGGCCTTGGGCGAGGTGGCGCCCGCCCGCGATGCGTTGTCTCGCTCCCACCCAGACATCCCGGATCGACCGGCGGTCCAGCGCCGCCAGCAGCACCGCCGGCAGTCCGCGCGCCTCGACTCCCGCGAGCGCCGGGTCGCCCAGGTTCACGGTGAAGAAATCCGCGGGACGGCCGACCTCGAGCGCGCCGCTGGTGGCGCCGAGGCTGCGCGCGCCGCCCGTGGTGGCGGCTCGCCACGCCGCGGCGGCATCCGCCACCGGAAGCTCGCGCGCGAGGAAGAGCGGACTGGCCGGGGCGTGCGCATCCATGCCCGCGGCGACTCCGGCGCCCGCGGCCAGCAGTCCTTCCACGGGGGCCGGCGCGCCGGGCGTGACACAAGCCGCCGCCCGAGCCGTTCCCAGGAGCCTGATCTCCTCCTCGGTGAGATGACGCGCGTCGACCGCAGTGAAGCGCTTGTCGACCAGCCCGAGCTCGGCGAGCAAGGCGACGGGAGTCCGTCCATGTTCAGCAACGCAGGCCGCGACGTCGCCGGCCGAGGAGGCGGCGTGCGTGTGGAGGCGCAGCCGCTGGGCACGTGCGTAGGCCGCGATCACCTTGAAGGCCTCCGGAGGAACCGTGGCGAGCGACTCGGGAGCCACGCCCAGCCAGGCTTCGTCCTCCGGGTAGTCGCGCTCGATGGCCACGCGAAGTGCCTCGGTCTCCCGGGTGAACTGCTCAGCGGAGGTGCTGATCGCGCCGGCCGGCGGCGCGGACTCCCGCGGGCCTTCGCCGCCGCGCAGGATCGCCACGCGCAGCAGGGCGATGCGGAGGCCGACGTCGTGCGCCGCCCGCACGACCTCGCGACCGAGGTCAGCCGCCGTCACGGCGCCCCCCGCGCAACGGTGCAGCGCGTGGAATTCGCCGACGCAGGTCACGCCCGACAGCAGCATTTCCAGAAATACCAGCCGCGCCGTGTCGAAGACCTCCTCCGGTCCGATCCGCGCCGCCAGCGCCGCCGGGGGCAGCAGATGACCGAACCGGCCGCCTTCGTCCTCGCCCCGCATGAGCCGGGCCAGCGCGTGCGAGTGGGTGTTGACGAGCCCGGGCAGCGCGGCCTGCCCCGCGAGGCGGCGGGCCGCCGCGAGGTCGGCAGGTTCGCGTGAAAAACGAGTGATGCGGCCGGTGGCGTCGGCGAAGAACGCCAGCCCCGCCTCGAACTTGTCGCCGGTGTAGACGAGGTCCGGCAGCCAGCCACCCTCGCGCGAGCCATGGGGCACACCCGAAGCCGCGACGACGGCCGCTACCGGCGCCGGGCGCGGGGCCGCGGAGGCTGGGGCGCCCGGTGCGGGCCGGCCTCCCGAGCGCGGATCGCGCGGGTTGCGCTGGCCGCGTCCGGCGGAGCCGCCTTGAGAGGAGGGCGCCCCGGCGGGACGCTGGGCGCCACGCGGATCGGGGCCGCGGTGCGGGGGCTGGGAGCTGGAACGCGGGTCGGGCACGGTGGAACCAAGACCATCACCGCACTCCGCCCACTGAAGCAACCCCGTGCATCACCCGATCTGCGGCGCGTCATGCGTAACGTGAGGCGGCTCCGCCCGGTTCTCACCGCGCAGACCCAGAGGGAGGGAGACCGCGAAGCACGCGAAGGATGCCAGAGGTAGGAGCCGAGCCCGCGGAACCCACGGAAGGCGCGGAAAAAGAGGATCGGCCGGGCAGCCCCGGCCGGTGTGCATCGAACCTTTTGCGGGAACCGGTGCATGGCCGCGAAGAAGCTCAAAAGGCACGCTGACGATGGAAGTGAGCCACGGCCCCCCGCCACCGACCCCGTTCCTTCTTGGTGAAATGTCCCGGTGATCCCTGGTTGCACGGGGCCCGGCTCGGCGCACGCTGCGGCGCGTGCGCCTGGGTCCCTACGAGCTGACTTCCAACCTCTTTCTCTCGCCGTTGGCGGGCTACACCAACCTGCCCATGCGCCTGACGGTGCGCGAACTGGGCGGTCTGGCGTGGGCGACGACGGACCTCGTCAACGCCCGCTCGTTGCTGGAGCGCAACCGCAACGCCCTGCGGCTGGTCGCCTCGTCCCCGGCCGACCGGCCTTTCGCGATCCAGCTCTTTGGCAGCGTGCCCGAGGAGATGCGCGACGCGGCGGTGATGTGCCAGGAACTCGGCGCCGACTCGGTCGACATCAACATGGGTTGCCCGGTGCGGAAGGTCACGCGCATCGGCGGCGGCTCGGCGATGATGACGGAGCTCGAGCGCACGGCCGCGCTGGTGCGCGGCATGGTGTCGGCGGTGCGCATCCCGGTGACGGCGAAAATGCGGCTCGGCTGGGACGACGAGAATCTCACCGCCCCGGATCTCGCCCGCGCCCTCGAGGCTGCTGGCGTGGCGGCGGTGTTCGTCCACGGCCGGACGCGGGCGCAGGGTTTCGCGGGCACGGTGAACCTCGCGGGTATCCGCGCGGTGGTGGAGGCGGTGCCGCGGATCCCGGTGATCGGCAACGGCGACGTCACCACGCCCATGGGGGCGCGGCATATGCTGGCCGAGACGGGGTGTGCCGGCGTGAGCGTGGGGCGGGGCGCTTTCTACGACCCTTGGATATTCCGGCGCACGGCGCATCTCCTTCGGACGGGTGAGGAGTTGCCGGAACCCGGCTTCCACGAGCGGCTCCGCGTGCTGCGGCGGCATTTCGAGCGTTACATCGAGTTCCACGGCGAGGAGCACGGCGCCCGGTTGTTTCGTCGCGTGGCCCCGTGGTACGCGCGTCGCTTCGGGCCGGCGAAACCGTTCAAGCGCCGCATCCTCACCATCGCCTCCCGGGCCGACTTCGAGGCCGCGATCGACGAGTACATCGCGTGGCGCCGGCAGTTCTGCGACGAAAACGGCGAATTGTTGCCGAAGTTCGCGCCGGCGCCCCTGGTGCCGTCGTTCCTACGGGCGGCCGACGATCCGGAGGAGGCGGGCCGGGAGGCCATTCCCGTGCCACGCGGCCCGGTCGAGCTTTGGTAGCTTTTTCCCGGCGCGCGGCTACCGTCGCGCCATGCAGCAGGTCGACCACTTCTGGGAGTTGATCATCGGCACGGTGATCGCGCTCCTGCCGATCATCAATCCGCTCGCCGCGGCACCGAGCTTCCTCGCGATCACCGAGGGCGATTCGCGGGAGCGCCGGTTGCAGCAGCTGCGCCATGCCTGCTTCTACATGGTGGGAATCCTGGTGAGCTTCCTGATCGGCGGCACGTTCATCATGAGCTTCTTCGGGATCTCCATCCCGGGCCTGCGCATCGCGGGCGGCTTCCTCGTGGCCGGCATCGGCTCGGCGATGCTCCTCGGCGCCCCTCGCGATCCGCGCCCCGACGATCCGGCCGAGGCGGAGGCGCGCCGGAAACGCGACGTCTCCTTCTCCCCGCTCGCGCTGCCGATGCTCAGCGGCCCCGGTTCGATCGCCGTGACCGTGGGCTTCACGTCCCTCGCTTCCCACTGGCTCGATTACATCGCCATCATCCTCGGGATCCTTGTCGTCGCGATCATCACCTACGTCGTTCTGAGGCTTGCGGAGCGCACCGTGTTGCTGGTCGGCGTCAACGGGATGAATGCCCTGACCAAGGTCATGGGTTTCCTGATCCTCTGCATCGGGGTGCAGTTCATCGTGAACGGCGTCCTCGGGATCGCGACCGATCCCGCCGTGGTGCGTGCCATCCGCGACGCGGCCGTGGGCCGCTGAGCGGGCTCAGTATTCCCGGCGCGTCTCGATGCCGGGGCGCGGTATCGGATAACGGCCCGAGGCGTCGGGCTGCAACGGGGCGGGCGAGTCTTTCGTGAGTTTGTCCAGGCCGGGGGCGAACTCGTGGTCGCAATTCAGCATCTCGTCGAAAGTGACCACGCGGCCCGTGTGCGCTGCCATGCGGCCCATCGAGGTGACAAGGCTGGCCTCGACGCCGCGTTTCACCTCGTTGAACGGCAGGTCGGCGCGGATGGCGGCGATCAGATCGTCCCACTCGAGCTGATGCGGGCGGCCCTCGGGCTGCGGATGGGCCCAGGCGAGTTTCGCCTCGTCCTTCGTCTGGCTGCGGTAGATGCGGGCGCGTGAGGGTGCATGGCCCTTCTCCGAGATGATCGCCATGCCCTTGGTGCCGTGCGCGGTGCTGGAGTGCTCGGCGTAGGCGCCGGTGATGCAGCGGCCCTCCAGGAAAAGCTTCGAGCCGTCGCGGAAGGTGTACTCGGTCGAGTACACGTCGAAGTTCTGGTCGATGCTGTCGCCGCGGTAGTGGCGGCCGCCGTTGGAGTGGGCCTGCACGGGCCACTCACCCTTCATCCAGCAGCACTCGTCGATGTTGTGGATGTAGAAGTCGCTGTAGGCGCCGCCGCTCGCCCAGATGAAGCTGTGGAAGCGCTCGATCTGGTACATGAGGTCGGTCTTGTCCGCGGGCTTCGGCGGCGACGCGAAGAACCCGACCGGACCGTGGAGCCGGTAGGCGCGCATCATGAGGATGTCGCCGATTTCGCCGCGGCCGATGCGGTCGGCGAGTTCGCCGCGGGCGCGGCAATGACGGCACATCAGACCCACGCCGACCTTCAGGTTTTTCCGCGCGGCCTCTTCCCCGAGCGCCAGCATGCGCTTGCTGGTGGGCCCATCCACGGTGAGGGGCTTCTCCATGAAGACGTGCAAGCCCTTCGCGATCGCGTAGCTGAAATGCACCCAGCGGAACGCGGGCGGCGTCGCGAGGATGACCACATCTCCCGGCCGCAGCGCGTCCATGGCGGCGCGGTACGAGTCGAGGCCGGTGAACTGGCGGTCGGGCGGTACGTCGACCGCATTCTTTCCTTCCTTGGCGAACTGCTTGGTGAGGCGGTCGAGCGACGTCGCGAGCCGCGGGGGGAAAACATCCGCCATCGCCACCAGTTTGATCGGGCCCGTCGTGGTGGAGAGGGCCTGCCCGGCGGCGCCGGTGCCACGTCCGCCGCAACCGACCAGTGCCACGCGGATCAGGTCACTGCCCGCCGCGTGCACAGGCGGCAGGGCGACTCCGGCGAGAGCGGAGACGGCGGCGACGCGGCCGGAACGATGGATAAAATCACGGCGGGACAGGGCGGGAGGAAGCACGGGGTTGGTCATGGGGAAAAAGGGGGGGAATACTCGGGGCCGACGAAGGATCAAATTCCTCCGCCCGGCCCGGAGATCAAAGGAAAACCGGACGTTTCCGTCGGACCTCCGTTTGACTCCTCCGCGCTCCGCCCTTGTCTGCGCCGCGTTGACCTCGGAAAAGGCCCCCGCCGCCCCCATGCGCCTCGACAAGTGGCTCTGGGCGGTGCGCGTCCACCGCAGTCGGGCGCTCGCGACCGACGCCTGCCGGGCCGGCTCGGTGTTCGTCAACGACCTCGTCGCCAAGCCTGCCCGCGAGGTCCGGCCGGGGGAGACCGTCCGTGTGCGGATCGGCCTGATCACCCGCACCCTGAGGGTGATCGGTGCGCCCCGCTCGAGGGTCGGCGCGAAGCTCGTCGGCGATTACTGCGACGACCTCACGCCGCCGGAGGAAATCGCGAAACTCCACGAGAATACGGTGCAGCAGGTGTTGGCGCGTGAAAAGGGCAGCGGGCGTCCAACGAAACGCGACCGGCGTCTGCTCGACGAGCTGTTCGGTTGAAGAGGCCGGCGCGGCGGCGCGTCAGGATTCGGGCGTCCCGGGGCGCGTGTGGAATTTCTCGTGGGCCAGCAGGTGCAGGCGGTGCATCACGAGGCTCAGGTCAGCGCAGGTCTCCCGCGCGGTGGCGTCGGCTTCACCCGATTCCGCGCGCCGGCGCGCGCGGAGAAATCGCTCCGAGAGCGGACGGTGCTCGTCCCCGCCGCCGAGACGGCGAAGCAGCTGGCGGGCGCGGTCCGCCCAACGCCGGGCGCGCCGCACGAGGAGCATCGCCGCCTGCGCTGTGATCCGGCCGGCCGTGAGGTCCTGGAAGACCCGGCACTCGAAGGTGCGGCATTGCGTCGGACGCCGCGCATAGATCCGGCAGGAGCGGTCGGCGCACAACGCCGCGCAAGGCTGCGGCAGGCGCCTTATCGGCGGCCGGGCACGCGAGGCGAGGAGGTTCATTCCGTTCGCCCGCAGGGCGCGCGGGTCGTCCCCCGCGCCAAGTTTCACGTGGTGGAACAGGGTGCCGTCACAGCACAGGCCGCAGGCGCGGCAGAGTTGCTCGCCCGGGCTCATGGCGGTGACGCGGTCGCGCACCGCAGCGCCCGCAGGCATCCCTCGAAGTCCTCCGGCCACGGACAGGTGACCTTCAACGCGACTTGCGTCATGGGATGGACGAACTCCAACCCGGCTGCGTGCAGCATCACACGTGGCACGCTGATCGTCCCGCCCTTGCCGCCCGCGGGAAAGCGGGCCGGTCCACCGTAGAACGGATCACCAAGGATCGGGTGACCGCCCTCCGCGAGATGCGCCCGGATCTGGTGCGTGCGGCCGGTGTGCGGGCTGGCCTCGACGAGCATCGCGCCGGTCACCCGCTCGATGACGCGGAACGTCGTCCGGGCCGGATCGCCGCCGCTGCGCACCGCGCCGAAGCGGCTGGCCTTACCCTCTCGGCCGACGACCCCAAGATGATTGACGACCTCCCACGAATCGGGCGCCGACTCGCCCGTGACCGCCAGCGCGAGGTAGGTCTTCCGCACGGCTTTGCCGGCGAAGAGCTCCGTGACGCCCTTGTTGGCTCGTGGATCCCGGGTAAACAGCAACACGCCCGAAGTGTCGCGGTCGAGCCGGTGCTGGAGTCCGAGGTAAGTCGTGCCACCGTCCCGTTCCCGCAGGAAGGCCGCGAGCGTCGATTGCGCGCTGGCCCGGCGCGCGTCGAGCGTCGGCTGCGTCGGCAGGCCGGCGGGCTTGTCGACAATGATCAGCCACTCATCCTCGAATCGGATGCGCTCCGGTGCCCAGGCAAACGCCGGTGCGGGCGGCGCCTCCCGACGCGTTGCGCCGTTCCGCGGTGCGGGATTCCGGTGAGCCATGACGCGGAGCGTGAGGCAGGTGGCGGGCGGGTGACAAGGAGCGCGCGAAGTTCCAGCGCGGCGCAGCCGAGACCAACGGGGAGTTGAGTCGGACCACAAGGGCACAGGGGGGCCAACCCGGGTGCTCAGAGTCCGATCCACCGGCCCGAGCCTAGAGTCGCATCGCGCTCCCGACTCGCTCCGCGGGTGAGTAACCGCGGATGGACACGAATAGGCAGGGCTCGGTGTAGCCGCGACTATCCGCCGAGAACGATGGTGTGGGCCAGACGGCCGACTTGTTCTCCGTCTCGTCCTCCGTGGTCCCGGCGAAGGAGGAAGGCCGTTCCGAAGGCGGCGGACTTGAACCGCGGATTTCCAAGATGGCGCAGATAAAGGCCGAAGGGCGTTCGGCGCTTCCGAATGAGCGGAGCGAACGGGCGGGGTGGAACCCATCCGTGATCATTTCGAAGGGAGAATTCCGTCGCGCCGCGGTGGGTTTGATGTTTCGCACGGGGAGTCGCATGAACGTCTTCTCCAAGTTCGAGACCGAGCTCGCGGTGCGGCCGGATGACATCGACCTCTACCAGCACGTGCACAGCACGCGCTACCTCGACTACGTGCTGGCGGCGCGGTTCGAGCAGATGGAGAAAAACTACGGTATGTCCATGCAGGCGTTCGCCGATCGTGGCCTCGGCTGGTGGATGACGACCGCCACGATCCACTACAAGCGACCGCTCGGCTGGGGCGACCGCATGATCGTGCGCTGCTGGATCGATCACTTCACCGAGACCGGCTGCCGCGTGGACTTTGAGATCGAGAAGCAGCCCACCGGGAAACGCGTCTGCGACGGGTATTGCTCGTACACGCTCGTGACGCTCGCCACGGGCCGTTCGACGCCGATCCCCGAGGACGTCCGGGCGAAATACTCGATTTGAGCGAAACCGCGGGCGCCCCGCGGCTCAGGCGCCGGCGGGGTTTTTCCCGGTGAGCCGGGCGATCTCGCGGCGGAACGTCGCGGCCATCGCCGCAGACGAGAAATGGTTTTCGGCGGCGGCGCGGCCGGCGCGGCCTAGCTCCGTCCGCCGCGCCGGGTCGCGCAGCAGATCGCGCCACGCGCGGGCTAGGGCGGCGGGTTCGCGCGCGGGAACGCAGAGACCTCCGCCCCCGGCGGCGATCAATTCCGGGAACGCGGCCGACTGCGGCTGCACCACCGGCACGCCGCACGCCATCGCCTCGACGAGGTAGAGGCCGAACGCCTCCGCGTACGTCGCGGGCACCGAGAACAGCGAAAGCCCGCGGAGGAAGGAGATTTTCTCATCCCGGGAAATGTTCGGCGACCACGTGACGCGCGCGGCGAGCCCGGCGGAGTCGATCCGGGCGCGCAGCCGGCGGATAAGCGGCTCGTCGCCGGCGGTCGCCGCCCCCGCCAGATGCAGCCGCGTCTCTCGATCGCCCAACTCGCCGGCGAGGTGCAGGAACGCGTCGACCATCACCTCGATGCCCTTCTCCCGGCACATGCGCGCGAGGTAACCGACGGTCGGGGTGGGCGGCGGGTTCGCCGCCGCCGCGTAGCCTTCCAGCTGGATGCCGTTGAAAACCACCCGCACCGCATCGCGGCCTAGGCCTAGGCGGCTTCCCATCAGTTCGGCGTAGAAACGGCTCGGTGAAAGGATGAGGTCCGAGGCGCGCAGGGTGGCCGCCATCGACTCCCAGCATTGCGTGCGGAACGGCTCCGGGAGGCCGTCGAGAAAAGTGTCCTCACCCTGGAAGAACGTCACCACGGGCGCGCCGAGGCGGCGTTTGAGCGGCTCCGCAAAGCCCGCGAGCAAGGCGGTGGAAAGACACACCACGTCCGGGCGTTCAGTGTGCTGCAACCAGCCCATGAGTTTCTCCAGCTCCTTGCCCAACCGGCTCGAGCCGACGTTGAACATCTCGAGCGTCATCTCGCCGTGGTCGCGCGCCGAGGTCATGTGGCTGTGGCGCGCGGCCCAGCGCAGCAGGCCGGTGGAATTCAGCAGACGGTCGACGAAGGCCGGCGTGCGGCGGAAGAGCGGCACCTTCTGCTGCAGGTAGACGTTGATGCCGCCGAAGAAGACCGGGACGCGGGAAGAACCGGGCAACGCCTCCTCGTCGAGCGTGTGCGGCAGGTACATCGGCGCCATCGTCACGTCGTCGCCGGCGCGGTGGAGCTCCCGCGCGATGGCGTTGTCCCGCATGCAGGCGCCGCAGTAGTAGCTGCCGGTGCCGGGCGTCAGGAAGACGATCTTCACGGTGAGAGGTTTGGTCGACGACGGCCGCGTGTCGAGGTCCCGGGGTCGGATCAGCGCGCGGGGGCCGGGCCGGCGCGAACGGCGAAGACCGTGCCTTTCTCGCCGCCGACCACGATCAGGTTCGCACCGAAGGCGGGGGAGGCGGTCAGTGCCTCGCCAAGCTCGAGCCGCCAGAGTTCCGCCCCCGCCGCGAGTTCCGCCGCGTAGAGCCGGCCGTCGGCGGAGCCGAAAACCACGGCGTCGTTGAAAAGGATCGGCGCCCCCTCGACGCGGCCGCCGGTGCGGAACTTCCACACCGCCTCGCCCTTCAGGCGGTCGATGGCGTGGAGGTACTTGTCGCGGGAGCCGATCAGCACGAGACGCTCGTTCACCGCCGGCGAACTGAAGAATGGCATTGCGCGATCCTGGTACTTCCAGGCCACGGTGCCGGCCTCGACGTCGAACGCGACGGTCTGGTTCGCGTAGTTCCCGCAGAAGGCCATCTTCCCGAACGTGCCGATCGAGGCGGGGATGTACGCCTCGGCGTCGATCGTGCGCAGGACCTGGCCGTCGGCGAGGCCGACCACGTGCAGCTGGGCGTCGCAGCCGCCGAACACCACGAAGCGTCCGTCCACGATCGCCGGCGCGCCGTTGATGTAATTACCCGTCGCGTAGCTCCACACCACGCGGCCGTCGGCGGCGTCGAGCGCGCGGGTCGTGCCGTCGTAGCCGTTGACGAGCACCCACTCGCCGGGACCGCCGGGATTGCGGACGAGTGTGGCGCCGGAGCTGATCTTCTCATCGGTGGCGAAGGTCCAGACCACCGCGCCGGTGTCGGCCGCGAGCGCGTAGAGCTTACCGTCGTTGGAACTGAGATAGACCCGGCCGCCGCCGACGGCGGGGGCGGCGTCGACGGCGTCCTTGGTCTCGAACGACCAGATCTCGCGGCCGGTGGCGGCGTCGAGGCAGTGCAGCCGGCCCTTGGCGCTGCCGATGAAGACGCGACCGTCGGCGATGGCGGCCTCGGCGTTGACCGGGCCGGGAGCGGTGAACGTCCAGGCGACGGTCGGTTCGCGCGGCACGGGTGCGGCGGAAGCGCCGGTGAGGGCGGGTCCCCCGCGGGTCATCGGCCACGCGGTGGCTTTGGGCGCGGGCGGGACCTTGGGTGCGTCGGCCGGTTTTTCCCCGCAGCCGGCCAGCGCGAGCATGATCGCCGTCGCCAGCAGAGACCGGCGCGGAAACGGGCGGCGGGGATCAGGTTTCGACGCTGGCTGCACGCCGGTAGAGTGAGATGAAATCCTCCCGCTGCAACGGACGCGGGTTGAATTTGCCGGTCCATTGCCGCGTGGCGTCCTCGGCGAGGAGCGCGAAGTCGGCGGCCGGGTCCAGGGCGGGGAAATGGCAGCGTTGCACCAGGGCCTCGATCCATGCCTGAAGCGAAAGGTCCGTCACGCCGAGTCCGCGCAACCGGCTGTCGAGCCGGTCGTAACCGGCGGCGGCGGCCGGCACCGTGGCATTGAAGCGCATGACGTGCGGCAGCATCGTGGCGACGGCGCGGCCGTGGACGATGCCGAGGCGCGCGGTGAGGGGATTAGCGGAGGCGTGGGCGGCGCCGAGCATGCTGTTCTCGATCGCGGATCCCGCGAGCGCGGCGCCGAGCAGCATGTGCGCGCGGTCGTCCGCGGTGGGGCGACCGTCAACCACACGGTCGATCGCCGCGGCGATATGCCGGAAGGCCTCCTCGGCGTGGCCGGACGACACCGGGTTGGCTTTCGTGCAGACCGCGGACTCGATCGCATGCGTGAGGGCGTCCACGCCGGAGAGCAACGCGGCGCCGTGCGGCAGCGTGGAGGTGAGATCCGGGTCGAGGATGGCGACCGCCGGCAGCGCCTTGGGGTCGCCGCAGGCCATCTTCTCGTGGGAGCCGTCGCGGCTGATGAGTGCGTAGGACTGCGTCTCGCTGCCGGTGCCGGCGGTGGTGGGGATGGCGATGAGCGGCAGCAGCGGGCGCGAGGCCTTGCCGTAGCCGTGATAGTCGCGCATCGCGCCTCCGTTCGTGAGGAGGAAGTTGCAGGCCTTGGCCGTGTCGAGGCTGCTGCCGCCACCGATCGCGACGATGCAGTCGAAGCGGTGGGCGTGCGCGGCGTCGCGGCACGTGGCGGTATCGGACTCCGTCGGGTTCTCCCTCGACTCGGCGAATGCGGCGGCGGGTAGGCCGGCGTCAGCCAACAGGCGCAGCGCGGCGTCGAGATGGCCGGCGCGGGCGACGCCGGGATCGCTGACGACGAAAACCGCCGTGCCGCCGAGCCCGCGCACCGCCTCGGGCAGCTCGCGGAGTTTTCCCGGACCGAAGATGAGACGCGGGGCGGGGCGCGACGCGAAAGCCTCGGGCATGCGGGGAAGGGGGCGTGGACCGGCGCGCGGCCGGCGACGACGGCGCGTCAGACCGCGGCGAGATCGCCCTGCAGGGCGCGGCGGCGGTAGAGGAACTCGAACATGTTACCCTCGTGCGGCTGCTCCCATTGCACGCGGTTCGTCGGGTAGGGCCCGATGTTGAGCCGCTCGATGTTGGTGCTCGCCATCAGGTCGAGCGTCCACGCGTGGTCGGCGGTCACGGCCGAGACGACCAGCGACTCGCCGATGGTGTCGATCATGCGTGACTGCGGCACCTCGAGGATGCTCGCGAAGGGGAACATGAACTCGGTGTTGGCGAGCGGATGCTCCGGGTCCGTGCAGGAGATCAGCGTGGGCTGGAGGAAGGTCTGGCCGAATTTATCGATCAGGCGCGGGCCTTGTCGATAACGGGCGGTGATGTCCTCGGCGCCCGGCGTCTGCAGAAGTTCATCGATCCGCTCGTCGATTCCCTTGGCCATGGCGGGATTGGCGAAGCCGCAGAGGAGCGCGTCCTTGTCGTCGCGCGGACGCGGCACGATGGCGGCCATGCGGCGCGCCAGGGCGTCGGCGAGCTGGTCGCGGTGGCGTGGGGTGAGGACGGCGGAGGCGTTGATGCAGGAGCGGCCGCCGTTGGAGGCGATCGACTGCACGATGATGTCGAGATGGCGCTCCCAGTGGTCGGCGTGGTCGTCGCCGAGGAGGACCTTGCTGCGGCCGGAGCCGTGGACCTGGATATTCCGGAACGGGGAATACCGCCGCACGGTGGCGTCGCTGCCGAACGCGATGGCGCGGCCGGTGCCGAAGAGCACCGCGTCGCCGCCGTCATGGCCGGCGGGGTAGAAGCCGAAAGCCTCGCGCGGGAAGCCGGCGGCGATCATGGCCTGCACGATGCGGAACGGGGTGAGAGGATCCTCGCGGCCGGGCTTGAGCACGACCGGGATCTTCATCACGAGCGCGGGGAGCCAGAGCGAGTTCACGCCGGGCGAGTTGCTGGGCAGCAGCACGCCGAGGCTCCCGGTCTGCGGGAAGAAGTTAACGTCGATCCCGTCCTGCCGGATGAAGCCGCGGTCAAAGAGCTCGAGCGGCATGCCGCGGGTGAGGCCGGCGAGGATGGCGCGGATGTTGGCCATCGCGGCGTGCACCTTGCCCATGTTCTGGTGGCCGAGGGCATGGGGCAGGCCGGTGAGCTGGGAGAGGGCGACGACGTAATCGTGCGGGCTCTGGAGTTGGTCGCCGTCACCCCAGGGTAGATTACCGCGGAGGAAAAGCTCGGCCGCGTGCTCGCAGGCGTCGGCCAGCTTGGCGCATGGGATCGCCTGCAGGCTTTCGGCGGCGCGCGCGAGCCCCTGCTGGAGATCGCGCCGGATGAGGCCCGAATTCGCCATGCTCACGGCGATCTCGCGTCCGTCGACGTTGAAGCGGACCTGGTCGAGGCTCTCGTACGGACGACCGAGGCGCAGGACGGGAATGTGGATGGATGAGCTCATGGCGCGGGTGCCTTCGGGCGCTTCAGTAAACGCCCTCGATGATGGTCTTGGTGAGGGACTGGAACGGGCGCACGTCGCCCACACCGTCCCACGGGAACTCGTCGCACGGGGGCCGGCGGATGGCCTCGTCGCGTTCGAGGAAGCGGGGCACGAAGAATTCGCGCGTCATGGTGGTGAGCTCGACGCGGCCGTACTCGCCGTAGGGCATGACCTTGTCGGGCTGGTCCGGATTGACGATACGCAGCACGGCGCGCGGCTGGGGCGCGTAGTAGGTGAGGCTGTAATTGTCCTCGGGCTTGAGCTTCCGGCTGATGGCGAGGCCCATGAGGGTGTTGCCGTAGGTCGGGGCGAAATTGATCTTCCCCTCGAGCACCTCCTCCACGACGAAGCGCACGTACTGGGGCGTCATGGTGGTGCCGCCGGCGAAGACCGCCTTGAGACCCGCCTTCACGAGCGACATGCGCTCGGCGAGGTTCTCGAGGAGGCGCGGCGTGGTGAACATGCACTGGATGTTCCGGTGGCGGATGATCGTGGCCGCCTGATCGATGACGTGCTCCTGGTACTTGCGGGCCATGGCGCCCTCGCCCATGCCGATGAGGCGCTTCACCCAGCGCGGGTCGAGATCGACGAAGTAGCACGAGCCGCCGCGGTAATTGGCGAGATGCTCGATCGCGAGGCGCAGGCGACGCGGGCCGGTGGGGCCGACCATCAGCCAGTTGCCGCCCTTGGGGAAGAAGTCGGGACCGTAGTGGTCGCTGAACTCCTCGTAATCGACCTTGTAGTCGTCCCAGCCGATGCGCTGCTTGGGCATGCCGGTGGTGCCACCGGTCTCGAAGACGTTGTAGGGACGCCCGGCGTATGCCTTCGGTACGAATCGCTCGGGCTGCTCCTTGCGCAGGACCTCGTCGTCGAAGTGGTCGAAGCGCATCAGATCGTTGAAGCAGGTGATCTCCTTGAGCGGGTTCCAGCCGGCCTGCTCGGCCCATTTGAGCCAGTAGTCGCAGCCCGTGGCGGGTGAGAAATGCCACGCGATCATCTCGCGCGTCCAGGCGTCGAGGGCGGCCTGGGCTTCGGGGGTGGTGAGTTTGCAGCTCATGAGGAGGTCGGAGGAAAGGAAGGATGGTTTTCGCGGCGGGGCCGCGGGTGCGGGCGAAGACGGGAGGATGAACGCCTTATTTCCCGATCGCAAACAGGTGCGTCATCGTCGCGACGTGCAGGAGGTTGTTGGCGACGACCGGGCTGGCGTAGATCGGCGAGAAGAACTCGGGCTTGCCGACGAGCTTCATCTCGCGGCCGGTCCGCAGGATGATCAGTTCGCCGTCCTCGGTGCCGCAGTACACCTTGCCGTCGGCGACGAGCGTCGAGGACCAGATGCGGCTGTTGGTGGCGTAGGTCCAGAGGATCTTTCCATTCGTGATGTCGATGCAGTGGATGTTCCCGTTGTATTCCGCCTGATAGAGCAGGCCCTCGTGGAGGCTGGGCGTGGAAATCGAGCGGCCGATCGACTTGTTCGTCCACACGGCCTTGCCTGTGATGTCGCCTCGGGCGGTGAGATCCAGGCAACTGACCATGCCGACGCCGTCGCCGTGCTCCGGGTCCTGGCCGATGACCATGTAGGCGCGGCCCTCGTGCACGATGACGGTGGCGATGATCTCGCTCGGGCCGTCGTGGGTCGCGTACTTCAAGGGCTGGCCGTTCTTCGTGCGGTACTCGGGCGGATTGGCGTCGTAGCGGAAGAACTCCTTGAGCGCGGGAAAACCCTCCGGGTGCTGGAACGGATTGAGGTCGAAACCGTAGCAAAGACCGTCGCCGCCGCCCCAGACGATGGTGGGCACGCCTTTCACGTCGGCGAAGGCCGCCGAGCCCCAGCTGGCGTGCAACGCGCGCTTTGAGACCCCCGCGACTTCCTCGGCGAGCACCTTGCCGGTGTTCTTGTCGACAATCACCAGCGCGGGCGCGAGGGGCGCCGGGATGTTGAGATGGGACCAGTCGACGCCGTTGGAAGTCGCGATGATCACCTTGTCACCGACGATCACCGGCGAGCAGCTGGAGACGTTGTGGGGAAAGATGCCGAGCTCGTTGCGGATGTCGGCCACCCAGAGGATGTCGGCGGTCTTCGGGCCGACGGCGACCGGCTTGCCGTCGACGGAAGAGAACTTGGCCTCGTCGGTGAACGGGCCGCCGTTGCCGTCGGCCATGCCCTTCACGTCGAAGCAGATGACTTCGCCGCGATTACTCACGACCCAGCCGCGGTCGCCCTCGATGGAGGCGGAGGAGCAGAGGCCGACGAACTCCCAATCGCTCACCTTGCCGGCGCCGACCTTCGGGATCACGAGCTGCCAGAGGAAGTCGCCGGTCTTCTCGTCGAAGCACATGAGCACGCCGCGGTCGCCCTGCTGGGCGGGATCGCGCGGCGACTCGTTGTTGGTGCCGACGAAGACGCGGCCGCCGGCCACGACGGGCGTGCCGTAAGTCTGCGACCCGAGCTTCACCACCCACTTCACGTTCTTCGTGGTCTTGGGGTCGATCGTCTCGGTCTTCGGGATGAATTTCCCGCTATGGATGTCGTCGGGGATGCCTGAGGCGACGGCGACCATGTTGCGGGACGGGGTGCCGCCCCACATCGGCCAATCGCCCGCCTGGAGCGCGGGGAGGAAGAGGGAGGCGGCGGCGAGGAAGGCGAGGGGCTTATTCATGGGCGGCGAGGGAGAGGTTGTCGATGAACACGCGCTTGAGGGATTGCGGGGAGAAGGCGAACACGCCGGGGGAGCCCTGCTGGTGCAGCTTTTCCTGCCGCACCTCGATGGTCCATTTCTCCGGTTCAGGCTTGGATTTCTCCCAGAGCTTGGCGCGCACCCAGCCGCCGCCCTTGCCGTCGCCGTCGACCCGCGTCTTCAACCGGTACCAGACGTTCGGCTGGGCGTCGAAGGGCACGGACTCCTTCACGCGCTCGTGGTTACTCGAGACCTCGAGGATGCGGCTGTTGGCGACCATCGCGATGAGGTAGCGCTGGTTCACAAGCCCCACCGAGGACATCACGCGGCGGGTGCCGTCGGTCATCACGTCGGCCTCCACCGTGTAGTTCCGCATGTCGGAGCGGCCGACAAAGTTCATCGTGCGCTGGAAAAGGATGTTATCGAGGCGGTTGGTGATGACCTTGGAGCCATCCTTCTCGATCGCGTGCCACTTCACGCGCGCGCCGAGCCAAGGCAGCGGCGGGAAGCCCACCGTTTCCCCGGCCTCGTTCTTCTGGTTCAGGACCGACGCCTCGAATCCTTCCTTGAGTCCTAGGCCCGCCACGATGCGGCCCCGGGTCACCGCGGTGAGGTTGTTCCACTTCGCTTGGAATTGCCCGGCGGAAATCTTGGCGGCGGCGGTGGTGACCACGCTGTCGCCCTTCATCTCGCCATCGACCTCCGACTTCACGAGCGCGGTGGGCGGCACGAACTTGGACCACGACACCTCCGCGGTGACCGGCTTCACGCGGCGTCCCGTGGCGTCAAGTCCCCAGACGGTGAACTTCTGAGACTGGCCGGGGCTGAGGGCGAATTCGGCGGGCACCACCTGGATCTGGGTGATCGGCGCGGTGGAGACGGATTCAGCCGCGACCGCGACTGCGGGCGGGATCAACGGAGCGGAAGCCTTGGGTCCGAAGCAATGGAGCGACTCACGGGTGAAGATGAACACCGAGTCCCCGTAGAAAGACGGGGCGCCGAGACAGAGCGAGTCCATCTTGTTGACCGAGATGATCTGGGCCTTGTCGCCGGCGTCCTTCAGCACGTGCACGCTGCCGTTGTGCATCGGCACGTAGAATTTCCCGTCGGCATAGGCGGGCGACGCGTGGAGTTGGTCCGGCGCGAGTTTCTCGCTCCAGATGAGTTTGCCCGTGTTGGCGTCGGCGCAGAGCAGGCTGCCGGTCGCGATCGTCGAGTACACGCGGCCGTTCACGAGGAGCGGCGAACTGGAGAACGAGACGAACTCGTCGTTGCGCCAGATCTCGGCCTCCTTGGTGAGCACCAGCGGCTTCGGGCCGGCGGGGTATTCCGTCGGAATTTTGAGCGCGACCAGGCGGCCGTGATGCGTGGCGTCGACGTTCTCCTTGCCATGGATGCCGATCAGCTTGCCCGGACCGGCGAGCAGCACGTCGGCATTCACACCCGACTGCGAGAGGCGGAAGCGCCACACGGTCTCCCCGGTGCGGACGTTGATGCACACGATGTTGCCGCACCCCGTGCCAGCGTACATGACCCGCTGGTCGCCGAGGTTGCCAAAGACCGGCGTGGCAAAGGTGCTGTCGAGCGGCTCGATGCCCGGCGTGCAGAACCACGCGAGTTCACCGGTGCGCTTATCAAACGCGTAGAAGCGGTTCCGGGCGGGACCGTCGGCACCCCAATTGGCGGTGATGCCGTCGGTGATCACCAACGGGCCTTCGATCGCGAGCGAGCCGGTGCGGCCGTTGGGGAACGTGAGACGGCCGTACTCCTCCATCATCGAGTGTTCCCAGAGCAGCTTGCCGTCGCGCGAGAAGGCCATGAGCTGGCCCCACGTGGACTCGAGGTAGACGTTACCCGTCTCGGCGTCGACGAGCGGGGCGCCGATCGCGTAGCGGTTGTAGGTGGTATCGCTGAGGTAATCGCGGAACCGGTATTCCCAGATCTTCTGCCCGGTCTTCACGTCGAGGCAGATCAGCGTCTCCTCGACGTCGGTCGTCTCACCGTAGAAGCCGAAGGCGTAGACGCGGCCGTCAGCTACGACCGGCGTGCCCGCGCCGCGGACCTTGTGGGACCAGCGGTGGTTCGGGCCGCCGATCTCGAGTGTATCGGGGAGCTGCTGCGTCGCCTTCGAGACGCCGTTCTGGTCGGGGCCCCGCCAATTGAGCCAGCCGGAGGCGGCGTGGGCGGGACTGATCCCAAGGGTCAGGCAGAGAAGGACGGCGATTCGGGGGACGGATCTCATTTTGGCGGAAGTCGAGTTTGGGCGGGGCACAGGGCTAACGACCCCTTTACGGACGTGCGAGCGGGCCGATTGGTTGCACGGTCGGTCTACGCAGGCCGCATCCGGCAAAACCGCAAGGCGGTTTTGCCGTAACCAGCCTGTCGCCGCACACCAAAGCGTGGAGACCGTCCTTTTCGGCGTGATACCGAACCACCTGCCCTAACCGGCTTCCGCGGTGGGCAGCGGCGTTCGCTGCCCGGAGCTTCACCGGAGGAAATCCTCAGTATTCGTACAAAAGCTGCACGCCGACTCGCCGCGGAGCCCCGGGACTTCCGGCGAAGATTTCCGGATTGATGAACTGGTCGTAGCGGCGATCGGAGAGATTGTGGCCGTAAAGCGCGACCGTCCACCCCTCCACTTGGTACCGGATCTGGGCGTTGAAGAGCCCGTAGGCCTTCTGGGAGAAGGTCGCG
>CAIUOU010000016.1 GCA_903900845.1 uncultured Opitutia bacterium | reverse complement strand
GTAGCGGGCGCCAAGAAAAGTTATGTTGCCAGCTGTCACCGCGCTCTGCCCGGCGATCTCCACGGTGGCGAACAAGCCGGCGGCGGGATTAAGGAGAAGCGGCTTTGAAGCCGGGAGCGCCCCGCTCGACGCGAGCACCATTGTGCCGCCAGTGATTTCGACCGGACCGGTGAAGGTGTTGGCGCCGGAGAAGGACCAGGTCCCGCCGGCGACCGTCAGCTTCCCGGCGGTCTGGGCGACGGATGTCACGACGCCACTGACGACACCACTCCCGCCCGCCGAGCTTCCGAAGGAAACGCCGGCGGCACCCACCGCCACCGGACCGGAAAGGAAAAGCGCACCGCTTCCATTCGAGCTGACCGGGACCGGCGTCACGTTGGCGCCAGTCGCACCCGGCAGAATCAGCGGAACCGCGATCGTCTGAGCCAGCGAAGACTGGTTAAGGATGCCGAGTTGCCCCACGGTCAGAGACACGCCCGAGGTGAGCTGGGTAGTCAGGTTGTACGACGGGGACGATTGCAGGAAAGTCATCCCCAGCACCGCGGCTTGGGTGCTGAGCAGGGGCTGAACGACCGGCTGGCCGGTCGACATGAATTGCACCAGGGTACTGGCGTCTGGGACGGTAGTGGAACCAGTACCCCCAACCCAGCTCGCGGCGCTGGTGAAACTGCTGCTGACCGAGTTATTACTCCAAGTGATGGGCGAAACGTTCGTCTGCCCTGTCACTTGCCCACCCGCCAGTACAAGCAGGAGCATCAACAGGGATCGTAAACGACCGGCGGGCATAAGGAGTTTCATGTCCGGCGCTGCCGTCGCCCGCAAGAGGTAAACCCGTTTGCCGCCAGGGACTACCCCTTACCTCAGCAGCGTCGCGCCGCCGTCGATGTCGTAGGCGGAGCCGGTGATGAAGGCGGCCTCGTCGGAGCAGAGAAACGCGACCAACGCGGCGACTTCCTCGGGACGACCCATCCGGCCGATCGGCTGGGCGGCGGAGAGTTGGTCGAACATCTCCTGTTCCCGGCCGGGATAGTTGCGCGCAAGGAAACCGTCCACGAAAGGCGTGTGCACCCGCGCGGGACACACGCAATTGCAGCGCACACCGCGACCCACGAGATCCCGGGCCACCGAAAGCGTCATGGTCATGACCGCACCCTTGCTCATGCCGTAGGCGAAACGGTCGGCCAGCCCGAGTTTCGACGCGATGGAGGCGAGGTTGACGATCGCACCGCCGCCCGACGCGAGCAGCTTGGGCACGCCGAAATGCAGACCGTGGTAGACACCCTTGACGTTCACCGCGCACACGCGGTCAAAGTCCTCCGGCATCGTATCGAGCACGCTGCCCACGTGAGCGATGCCGGCGTTGTTCACCAGGAGGTGGAGACGATCCACCCCGGCGAACGCGACGCGCATCGCGTCCGTGTCCGCCACATCCGCCACAATCACCCGGGCCCGCCCGCCCGCCTCACGGATCTCCGTCGCCACAGCCTCGCCCGGTTCAGCCCGTGCCTCGAGGATGAGAATCTCCGCCCCCTCCCCCGCCAGCCGCAGCGCGATCGCTCGACCGATGCCCGAGCCCCCGCCCGTCACGAGCGCCGTGCGTCCGGCGAAACGATGGGGGGCGACGCTCATCCGTGGAATCCCCTCACCAGCGCGTGGCGGCGAACTTCCACCCCGGGACCTTCTTCCGCATCTCGATCTCGTCGTTGCGCTCCTTCAGCCCGCAGCGCACGTACGCCGCGT
>CAIUOU010000015.1 GCA_903900845.1 uncultured Opitutia bacterium | reverse complement strand
CGCCTACCGGCGCCCCGTCATCGGCGATCTTCGCGCGATCTGCGAACGGCCCGCCCATGCGGCCATCGCGGAGTTCAAGGAAGCCCTCGCCCGCTACGGCAAGGCCAAGCTCAAGCTCAAGGCCTCGATCGTCGAGAACGGAGTGACCGCCGTCGACGTGACCGCGGCGTTCGTCGTCACGCGCTGAGGCGCGACGCGCGCCGCTCGCGCTGCGGTCTGGGAACATACGGTTTCGCCGCCTGCATTTTCGTGCGGCGGGACCCGGGAGGGCGTATCGAGCTCGTGGCGATTCAGAGCCAGTGTCGGCCTTGGAGCCCGCGGACATATCCGAGGCAGCCCTCCTTCGGAGATCCGGGACTTTCTGCCCTCTCACCTTCCCTCCTCCCTCCCGGCGCGGAGCAACCAGGAAGGAGCTTTCGTCACCGCGGAGCCGCGCCGGGTCAGATGTGTTTCGAGTCGGCCTCGTCCTTGCGGACGTAGCCGCTGTCCTGCCGCTGGAGGTTCACCGCGTTCTTCTTGAGGTAGGCCTGGTAGACGTCGTCCGCGGTCATGCCCAGCGTCTGGGCGAGCGAGACGAGGAAGTGGAACAGATCGACCACCTCGACGCGGGCGTTCTGCTCGTCGAACTTCTGGTACTTGGCCCACCACTTCCACGGCACGCTGTCGATGAGCTCGGCCGTCTCCTGCTGCATCGCGCGCGTGTAATTAAGGATCCACTTGGCCTTCTCCTCGTCGGTCGGCGGCGGGAGATTCACGCCGATCCGCTGGTTCAACGCGTCCTGCATGCGGAAAATTTCCTCGAGCTTATCCATGCGCGGACGCTGCCCGCGCCGCCGCGCGCTTGGCAAGCCGCTTCACCGCCGCGCCGCGAGGGATGAGGCAAACCGAAAGGGAGTGAGGGGGGAGGCAGATATCGAGTCTCCCGATTCCCACCGGATCCGTGTGAATCCGTGTCGATCCGTGGTTGCCACCCCGCGGACCGGTACAGGAGCGCATCACGAACTGCGTCGCTTGGAACAGAATAACGCGAAGCTAGGAGAGACTTGCTGCCGTTTCTTCATCCGCGACATCGGCGAAATCCGCGGTCAAAGCCGCGGAGGCGTTCGGGAAAACCATCGGCTGTATCGGTTTTAGCACGATCCGCGGCAAGCGGCCGCAATTCGTGGTTCACCCCACGCGGTACAATTCAGCGCTCCCTGGACGCGCCGCCCCCGAGCCCTACCCCGCGCTCGCCCTTTCCTGCCCTCCACTAGCTTCCGCCGCCGACACCGGGAGTAAGCGCTTTGATCCGGCTCCGGGAATGGCGCGGGAGCCTTTTTCCGGCGACACGAGTGCCACGACGGAGGTCAACGCTACGGGCGTGCTCTATGGTGATGCTCACCGGCCGGCCGTGCGCGTCGAGATCCACCACCACATCGCGGGTGATCTCCCGGGTGGACACGACCCTGGCGGAGGAGAACTCGAGCAGGGCGGTATCGGTGTCGGAAAAGTAGGTGACTTTCACGGGTGGGCGTTTCGGTCGAAGAAGGCGTTGTGGATGGTTTCACCGTCCGCGAGAAGCACAACGCGCAAAACGCGTCCGCCGGCGGCCGGGATACGGCGCCACCGGCGGAGACGTCCGTCGGACTGGACTTCCTCGCGGTCGGGGTGCCGCGACGTCAACAGGATCCACTCGTCCAGAATGGCAGCCCGGTCGGGCCGTAGACGCATATGTCGGAAATAGGTGGTGCACTTCATCGCGCCCGCACGGCGGACGGCGGGAGCGAACGACTGAGTGCGCAGTCCTTACAGGGCACATTGTACCCGAAAAAAGGAGCGCGGCGACAGGCCAGCCGCCAGGTTTCTCCTCCGCGACATCCGACCAAGGGTACAACGGTCCAGAAGACCAAGGGACCGGATCCGTGTGAATCCGTGTCCATCCGTGGTTGCCCCCTCGGGGAGCGATTCGGAATCAATCCTGAAAGACACCTCGGTTGCGGCAGGCGGCCGCGGCTACATCACGCCGCCACCTCCTCATCCTGCGGCAGCGCTCCGCGACTCGCTTCCGAATTGCCACTTGCCAGCAACCAGCCGCGCCGCGAGCCTGACCCTTCGTATCCTCGTCGAGCCTTCAACCGCTCCGTCGGATGCGAACCCCGCGAACCGCCCGCGCCTCTGCGCCGGATCGCCTCAAAAACAAACACACAAAGACATGTCAGATAATGAAAAGTCAGGCGCGCCGACCCCGGCCCCCGCCGACTTGTCCGCCCCGGCCTCCGGGCCCGCGGACTCCGCCGCCCCCCAGGCGGCCCCCGCCAGCAGCCCCGCACCGGCCTTCGGCTCGTTCGGAAGCGCTCGCGGTTCGGGTCTGGCCCGTGGCAAACGCCCGGCCTCCAGCGCCCCCGCCAACGCCCCGGCAACCCCGGCCGGCTACAAACCCAGCTCCCTCGAGGTGATCACCCCGAAGAGCGAGTACCGTAATCCGTTCACGGGGGAAACCTCCGTGGGTGCGCCCCCTCCGGCCGAACCCGTGGCTACCGCCCCGGCTCCGGTCGCCGCGGCTCCGGCCCCGGTGGCGGCACCGGCTCCGGCACCTTCGCCTGCTCCCGTCGCGCCCGCGACTCCGGAAGCCAAGTCGGAGATCAATATCCTGCCGCCGGAATCCACCCGCCGGTCGGAGGTTCGCTGGGAAGCCCAGGGCGCCGCCCCGCGTCGCGAGGATCGGGGCACCTTCCAGCCGCGCGACCGGCGGGAACGCCGCGATTCCGGCCCGCGGGAACCGCGACGCGACGAGGGTCGGCTCGAGCCGCGCGAGTCGCGGCGCGAGGAGCCTCGTCTTGAGCCTCGCGAACACGCCCCGCACCGCGGCGGCGAACGCAAAGAGGAAGCACCCCGGAAGTCCGGCGGCTTCCTTGGCTGGCTGAAGGGTCTCTTTGGCAAAAAGGACAAGCCATCCGGCCGCGGCGAAGGCACCCAACGCAGCCACGGCGGCGGACGCGGGCATGGCGGTCACCGCGAAGATTCGCGCGGGCCCCGTCCCGAGGGCCAGCAAGGCCACGGCGAGGGCGATCAGGGCGGTCAACGCCGTCGCCGTCGTCGCGGCGGACGCGGCCGTCGTCGTGACGGTGACCGGGGTCCGCGCCCCGAAGGCCAACAGGGCGGCGGAGCGATCTAAGCGACCGCACCGCTTCTGCCTTGCGCACGGCCGGACCGGCCGCGCAACTCACGGGCGCCCGCATCCGCGGGCGCCTTTCTTTTTCCACCGCGCTCCATGGCCGATCTGATCGTCAACGGCGGCAAGCCGCTCTCGGGTGTCATCAAGCCCTCCGGCAACAAGAACTCGATGTTGCCGATCCTGTGCGCGACCCTGCTCACCGACGAACCGGTGACGCTGCTGAACGTACCCGCGATCACCGACGTCGAGAAACTGGTGCGTTTCTTCCAGGAGCAGGG
>CAIUOU010000014.1 GCA_903900845.1 uncultured Opitutia bacterium | reverse complement strand
GCCCCCACGGGGAATCGAACCCCGCTTTGAAGATTGAGAATCTCCTGTCCTAACCGATAGACGATGAGGGCGAAAAGAGGCGAAGAAGGTCGCGGTTTCGCGACGCGCGTCAAGCGCTCTTTCGCGAGGCGCCCGCCCTCATTTCTTCACCGTCACGGGCAGAGAGAACTGCGTCTTCTCCCACTTGATGCGGATGAAGCCGCTCATGGGTTTCTGCGGGTTGTTCTCGACGGAGAGCGTCAGTTGGTCGACGGCCTTCTCGAGCATCTCCTTAGTGAGGGCGACGCGCGCCTGGTCGGCGGATTCGTCGACCGGCACGCCCCACTTCCCGATGGCCTTGCTGAACGCGAGCTTCGATCCCTCACCTTCCTGCGGGATGATGTAGAGCGTGTAAGCGCCGGCCGGGATGGTGGTTCCACCGGTCTCGATCGGGTGTTGAAGGATGATGCTGGTCGCCTCGTCGGCGCCGAGACGGTCGGCCTTACCCCAAGGCACGAGGCCTCCCCAGATCTTGCGGGCCTCGCCGCCCTTGCGTGGGTGCACGGCGTTGGGCCGGCCGTAGGAAATAGTGATCATGCTGCCCTCGCGTCGATTGGGCCCGACCACGCCACTCGTAGTGGCATGCGGTGAGGCGCCGCCGGTGCCGGCTCCGGGGAGTGGCGGGGGCGGCGGAGCCTTCTTGGCAGGAGCGCTTTCGGCGGCGAACGCGATCGCGGTGGCGGCGACAAGCACCGCGGGCGTGAGGAAACGGAGGAGACGGTTCATAGGATTCGTGGTTGGGTAACGGTTCGCCCGCAAACCAGCACGACGCGCCCTTGCGCGGCGAGCCATTTTCCGCCGCCGAACGCGGCGGTCAGCGCCACTCGTAGCGCACGCGGTAAGTGACGACCTGCTCCGAGTCGGCCGGCACCGGTACCTCGAACTCTATCGTCTGCGCGTCCTTTTTCACGAAGTCACGCGACTGCGCCGTGATGCTCCAATTACTCCAGCGGTAGAGGTGCTCCACGACGCGCACCGTGACAGGCTCCGCCTTGCGGTTGCGCAGGCGGATTTCGAAGTCCTCCTCGGCGAAGTCCTGCCGGTTGCTGCCGTTGAAGCTCACGCGCACGCGCTCGCCGACGACATCGAACGCATCGCCGGTTTTCACGCGGATGAGTTCGTTACGCGGGGTGTGGTCGAGCTCATTCTCGCCGGTGAACTCGATGCGGCCGTCGGCGTCGTCGCGCCGGTAGAACCGCAGCTTGCCCTTGGGCAGCGGCAGACCGAGCCGGTTTGCCTCGCTGTTCTTGAACTCGCGCATCACGGCGACCTTACGGTTACCCTGCGTCCCGAAGCCCGGATCGCGGTTCATCGCGCCGCCGAATCGACCCCATTGGCCCACTCCGTCATACACGTAGATCACGGGAGCGCGCACGCCGGTGGCGCGCATGAACTCGACCTGCTTGGTCTCGCGGTCCCGCAGCGTCACGGGCCGCGGTAGCGTATAGAGGTGGAACTCGTCGAAGGCCTTCTCCGTCACGGTGGCATCAGCCGCCATCGCCTGCATCACCATGCCCCGCGCGCGCATCGCGACCGGCGGCTGCGGCTGCACGCGGTTCACGTCGCCGGCCATGAGTTTCACTGCGGCGTTCTCAAAAGCCTTCCCGCTCTCGTTGGAGACTGAGATCCAACCCACGATGTCTAGCGTGTCGCCCTTCTCCGGCGCCACGAGGTTGTAGGCCGCCTGCCAAGAGAGGCCGCCGGTGACGTAGCCGAGCTCGGCCTCCACCTTGGCCGCCTGGGGCGCGGCCAGCCGCCACGACAGCGTCGGGCGCAGGATGGCGTCATCGGTCAAAGCCGGGAACAATGGTTCGCCTGGCAGCGAGAAACGCAGGCGTCCGTCGACCTCGACGATGGGCGCGGCGGGCTGGCCGCCGGGATTGTGTCCGCTGCGGATGACGCGCCCGCGGACGCGGAACTCCTTGGCGTTCTGGTCGTGCAAGAGGAACTCCAGCTCCTTGCCCTCGTGGAGCGAGAGCAGCAGCGACTGCGACATGACGTCCGCGCGATAGGATTGCTCCAGGATGCGCACCGGCACGCGGCCGGCGGGATCGCGGAGGACGACGGAGTCGGGCTCGAGCTGGCCGGTGACGCCGCTGAACGCGAAGGCGGTCTCGCCCGCACGGAGGTCGAGCGGGACCCGTTCGCGGACGACGGCGAAACCCTGGTTGTAGACGGTGAGCGCAGGCTGGGCGTAGGCGGCGGCCGCGAGGGCGAGGGCCGCGGGTAAGGCGAATCTCATGGCTGGCATCATGCGGGCCTGTGACACGCAGACCAGCCGCGAGTTCGCCGGGAAGCTCCAAAACGCCCGCGGACCGCGAAACCCCTTGCGCCCGTGTTCGCTTTTTGCGGCCTTCATGGCCCCTTGGGAGACGCGATGGAATTTCCGCCCGATCACCGACCGCACGCACATGCCGTACCGCCGATCGACTTCCGCGCGCAGCTCAACGACGAGCAGTTTGCGGCGGTGACGGCGGAACCGGGCCCGCTGTTGGTGCTGGCGGGGGCGGGTTCGGGCAAGACGCGCACCCTCACCTACCGCGTGGCCTACCTGCTGTCGCAGGGCGTGCGGCCGAGTGAAATCCTGCTCCTCACCTTCACCAACAAGGCGGCCAAGGAGATGCTGCACCGCGTGCACGAACTAACCGGCGTGGAGCAGGCGCGTTTCTGGGGCGGCACGTTCCACAGCATAGGCCACCGCTCGCTGCGGACCCACGGCGAGACGATCGGGCTCTCGCGGACGTTCACGATTCTGGACGCCGAGGAGGCCGAAGGTGTGCTGCGGGACGCGGTGGACGAGACGGACCGCGGATTCTTCAAGGATAAGACGCACCCGAAGCCCGGGCCGCTGCACGCCATCCTATCGATGGCCCGCAACACCCAGCTGCCGCTGGCCGAGACCGTCACGCGCTTCTTCCCGCAGCATGAAGCCGTGATCGATCGGCTCCCGGCGTTCGCGCGCCGGTACGCGGAGCGCAAACGATCCGACAACGTGCTGGATTACGACGACCTCCTGGAGCACTGGCTCGAGGTCCTGCGGCGGTCGCCGGAGACGGCGGAGTATTTCTCGCACCGATTCCGCCATGTGCTGGTGGACGAGTATCAGGATACCAACGTGGTGCAGTCGCAGATCGTCGACCTGATCGGCGCCCACCACCGCGTGATGGCAGTGGGCGACGACGCACAGTGCATCTACACCTGGCGCGGCGCGAACGTGGAGAACATCCTCACCTTCCCCGACCGGCACCCCGGCACGGTGATCCACCGCATCGAGACCAATTACCGCTCGACGCCGCAGATCCTCGCGCTGGCCAACGGCGTGCTCCTCGCGCAGCCCCGCGGTCGCGCTTTCGAAAAGGAGCTGCGGCCGCACCGGGCCAACTCCGAAAAGCCGTACTTCGTGCAGGCGATGGACGGTCGCGAGCAGGCGCAGTTCATCGTGCAGCGAGTCCGCGGTCTGCTCGACGAAGGCTGCTCGCTCAGCGACATCGCGATCCTCTACCGCGCGCATTTCCAGGCGCTCGACATCCAGTTGGAACTCTCGCGCCTGCAGATTCCCTACCAGATAACAAGCGGCGTGCGTTTCTTCGAGCAGGCCCACGTGCGCGACCTCGTCGCAATGCTGCGCTTCGTCTATAACCCCTCGGACGCCGCCGCGTGGAACCGCATCGCGGTACTGCTGCCGAAGGTCGGCGACAAGAACGCCCAGAAGCTCCATTCCGCCGCCCGCGACCACGCCCGGCTCCTCCAGCAGGACTTCATCGACGCCCTCGCGACCGACGACGTCGCTTCACGCGTGCCCAAGGAGGCCAAGGAGGAATGGCCGAAGTTCACCGCGTCGCTTTCGCAGGTTCGCGAGATGATGCGCACGATGAAGCCGCACAACGCCGTCGAGATCGCGATCGACGGCTGGTACGGCGACTACCTCAAGGGCGCCTACGCCAACTACGTATCGCGCCTCGACGACCTCAAGTCGCTCATCGGGTTCGCCGGCCGTTTCGAGGAGATGCAGGAACTGCTCGCCCAGATCATGCTGCTGAACAGCGAGACGAGCGATCGCTCGGCCGACCCAGACGCCGACTCGCTCCGGCTCACTACCGTCCATCAGGCCAAGGGCCTCGAGTACGCAGCCGTGTTTCTAATCGGGCTCGCCGACGGCAGCTTCCCGCTGCGCCGCGCCATCGAGGCCGGGGACGTCGAGGAGGAACGCCGGCTGTTCTACGTCGCGGTGACCCGCGCGCGCGACGAGCTCTACCTATGCTTCCCCAAGGTTAACACCAAGGGCGGGCCCGCGATGCTGCAGACTCCGAGCCGGTTCCTGCTGGAACTACCGTCGGACCTCTATCAGCCCCTGCGAGTACGGCGCACGACGAGCTGGTAGGGCCAGAGCGGCGGTCAGACAACCGTGCCGGACGGCAGGACCGTGTTCTTCGGAACGACGAGGACCCCGTCGCGGATGATCACGAGGCCGCCCGCGTAGGTGCCATCGGCCTTGCCTTGCGCCGAGAGCACGCAGCGGTCGCCGATGCGGGCGTTCTTGTCGATGATCGCGCCTTGGATGCGGCAACTCCGCCCGACGCCCAGATTGGGCCGGCCGCGGGTGGCGTTGTCCTCCTGCTGCGCCGGCGTCTCGTAGTAGTCGGACCCCATCACGATGCTGTCGACGAGGGTGCTCCCCTCGCCCACGACCGCGCGGACGCCAAGTACGCAGTGCTTCAGGCTCGAATCAGTGAGAATGGAGCCGTCCCCGATGACGACATGGTCCACATTGCAACGGTTGAGCTTTGTCGGCGGCAGAAAGCGCGGGTGAGTGTAGATGGGGGCACCCTGGTCGAAGAAATTAAAGGGCGGTAACGGCTGCGCGAGGGCGAGGTTTGCCTCGTAGAAGGCGCGCACGGTGCCGATGTCCTCCCAGTATCCCTCAAAAATATGCGCGAAGAGCTTCTTCTTCCCCAGGAGCGAGGGAATGACCTCCTTGCCAAAATCCGTCATCGTGTTGTCCAACGCCGCCTCGAGAACGGAGCGGTTGAAAACGTAGATGCCCATCGACGCCAGGCAGCGCTTCTCGCGGCACGGCGTGAGGTCGCGCTCAAGCACGGGGCTGAGCGTCAGGCCGTCGATCACGGCGGGGTCCTTCGGCTTCTCGACGAAACGGCCGATGGCGCGGTCGTCGCCGACCTGCATCAGACCGAGGCCCGCAACCTTCGACACCGGGAACGGTATAGCCGCGATGGTGACGTCCGCCTGATTGGCGACGTGCTCGGCGATGATGCGCCGGAAATCCATCCGGTACAGCTGGTCGCCGGAAAGGATCAGCACGAGATCGTGGGGAAAGCTTCGGAAATGCAGAAGGTTTCGTCGGACGGCGTCGGCCGTTCCCTGGTACCAGTCGGAACCACGCTCGGTTTGCTCCGCGGCGAGGATGTCGACGAAACCGCCGCCGAACGGGTCGAAATGGTAGGTGCTCTGAACGTGGCGGTGCAGCGACTGCGTCTGGAACTGCGTCAGTAGGAAGATGCGATTGATCTCACTGTTGAGGCAGTTGCTGATCGGGATATCGACGAGCCGGTACTTTCCGGCGAGCGGCACGGCCGGCTTGCAGCGTTCAAGCGTGAGCGGGTGCAACCGCGTGCCGCGGCCTCCGCCCATGATCACGGCGAGGACGCGCTTGCGGGTGCTGATGGTAGGTAGAGAGGTCATCGTTTCCGGCTAAAGCCTTGCCGACGTTTTGGGCGGGCGCCACGTTTCGCGAGCCGAATTTCCCGCACCACGCATCATGGCCCACGTTTTCGTCACCGGCGCCGCCGGATTCATCGGCAGTCACACCGTCGACCGGTTGCTGAAGGAAGGCCATCGGGTCACGGGCGCTGACAATTTTCGGACCGGCCGGCGGGAAAACCTCACCGTTGCCCTCGCCTCCCCGCGGTTTACGCTACTGGAACTCGACGTGGCTAGGGAAGGCGGGCTGGCCGCGGCGGTGACGGTGGCGCGGCCCGATGCGCTTATCCACCTCGCCGCTCTCGTGAGCGTCCAAGAGAGCATGCGCGACCTCGGGCTAAATTTCGACCTAAACGTCCGCGCCACGCACCTCGCCGCCGAAGCGGCGCGAGCGGCGGGAACCGGCAGGATCGTGTTCGCTTCCTCGGCGGCCATTTATGGCGACGTTGCCAGCCTGCCCGTCCGCGAGGAGGCGGCCAAGTTGCCGATCAGCCCCTACGGCGCGGCGAAGCTCGCGAGCGAGGCTTTGCTGCTCGGGCACGGCGTAGCCTTCGGCCTCACGGTACGCTGCCAGAGGTACTTCAACGTCTTCGGCCCGCGGCAGGACCCGGCTTCACCCTATTCCGGCGTGATCTCGATCTTTGCGCGACGCTACCGGGAGAGGAAGGCGGTCACGGTTTACGGCGATGGCAGCCAGACGCGGGACTTCATCTCGGTGCACGACGTCGCCCGCGCCAACGTGCTCGCCGCCACTCGACCGGACATCCGGTCGGGCGCGGCCAATATCTGCACCGGGCGAGCCACCTCGCTACTCGATGTGCTCTCCGTCTTCCGGCGGCATCACCCCGAGGCCCCGCCGCCGGTCTTTGGCGAAGCTCGGGCCGGAGACATCCTTCACTCGCGAGGCTCAGCGGCAGTGGCTGCCGCTGAACTCGGATTTCAATCCGAGGTTCCCGTCGAGGAAGGCCTAGCCGAATTAATCAGGCTGGGCTGAGCGCGCAGCCCTGGCCTTCTCGAAGATCGGGACCACCTGCGGCATCAGCGCGCGCAATTGGACGATACGTTGCTCGTCGGAGGGATGCGTCGAGAGGAGCGCTTCCAATTTTGCCCCCGCGGCTCCGGCCGCGCGCTTCTTGGCGCCCATCTTCTCCCAGAAGGTGATCGCCGCGCGGGGATCGTAGCCGGCGCGCGCCGCGTAGATCGCCCCCATGCGGTCGGACTCGGTCTCGTTGCCTCGCGAATGAGGCAGGACTCGACCCAGCGTGGTGCCCGCGCCGTAAGCGAGCGCGAAGAGCTGCCGCATGCGGGGGTCGTCGGTTTTAGCCTCGACCACCGCCGCGCCAACCGCGCCTACGCCCGCGATCACCATCGCCTCCGACATCCGCTCGGCGCCGTGCCGCGCGATGACGTGCCCGATCTCGTGGCCGATGACCGCGGCCAACTCGGCGTCGTTCTCCGCGAGCTGCATCAGTCCGGTGTAAACGCCCACCTTCCCACCCGGAAGCGCGAAGGCGTTAAACTCCTTTGAGTCGAAGACGACAAACTCCCACTTGGCGCCGGGCATTTCATTGCCGACGGCCTCGGCGATCCGGCGCCCGATCCGCTGCACGCGGGCGTTGGCGGCGGGATCCTGGGACACCTTCTCCTTTTGGCGGATCGCCTGGAACGATTCCGCGCCGAGCTTCGCCTCTTCGCCCTGGGTGAGCAGAACGAGCGACTTCCGCCCGGTCACGGGATTGGTGTAGCAACCGGAGACAAGAACCATGGCTCCGGCCAACAGCAGCAACTTCAGGGCTATTTTCATGGGTGTCGGAAAGACGCCAGACCCGCGCCGGATCAGTGTTTGAAGTGGCGGCAGGCCGTGAAGACCATCGCCATACCGCGGGCGTCGGCCGCGGCGATGACCTCGGGGTCGCGGATCGCGCCGCCCGGCTGGATCGCGGCCGTGGCGCCGGCGTCGGCCGCGGCGAGCAGACCATCGGGGAAAGGGAACAACGCCTCGCTGGCGACGACGGAACCGTGGAGATCGAGTCCCGCCTCCCCGGTCTTCCAGACGGCGATGCGCGAACTATCGACCCGCGCCATCTGGCCCGCCCCCACGCCGAGCGTGCGCTCACCGCGGCAATAGACGATGGCGTTGGACTTAACGTGCTTGCAGACGCGCCAGCCGAACATCATCGCGGCCCACTCTTCCGCGGTCGGCTGCCGCTTCGTGACGACCTTGAACGCGGCTGTGTCACCAAGCGTGCGGTCGCGGTCCTGCAGCAGCACGCCGCCGATGACCGAGCGCACCTCGAGAAGAGCATCGGCGCCGAGGCCGAGCTTGGCGACCATGAGCCGGAGGTTTTTCTTTTTGCCTAGAATCGCGAGGGCCTCGTCGCTGAAGCGCGGGGCGATGATGACCTCGGTAAAAATTTCCGCGATGGCGGCGGCGAGATCGGCGCCGAGGGTCTGGTTGACGATGATGATGCCGCCAAACGGCGCCTGCCGGTCGGTCGCGTAGGCGTTCTCCCAGGCGGCGATGAGCGAGTCGGCGCTGGCGACGCCACAGGGATTGGTGTGCTTGAGGATCGCGACGGTCGGGCGCTCGAACTCACCGATCAGGTAAGCGGCGGAGGTGATATCAAGGATGTTGTTATACGACAGTTCCTTCCCCTGCAGCTGGGCGAAGTGCTCGTGAAAGGTGCCATAGAGAGCCGCCTTCTGGTGAGGGTTTTCCCCATAGCGCAGCGCCTGCGCCTTCTTCCAGCTGAACGAAAGCGTTGCGGGAAAACCACTCAACGCCTCGAGGTCCGGACCGGCTGCCTCCGCCTCGAGGTAGCGGGAGATAGCGGCGTCGTAGGCGGACGTGCGCTGAAAGACCTTTAGCGCCAGCTTCCGCCTCAGACCAGCGAGACGCGCGGGGTCGGTCTGCTCGACCGCCATCGCATCGAGAACCGGTGTGTAGTCAGCGGGATCGCAGACCACGGTGACACTCTCGTGGTTCTTGGCCGCGCTGCGCAGCATCGATGGCCCGCCGATGTCGATGTTCTCGATCGCTTCCTCAAACTCGACCCCGGGCTTCGCGACCGTCTCCTCGAATGGGTACAAGTTAACGACGACGAGGTCGATCAAGTCGATCCCGTTGGACTGGGCCGCCGCCAAGTGGTCGGCCTTGTCGCGCCGGCAGAGCAGCCCGCCGTGGATCTTCGGATGCAACGTCTTCACGCGCCCCTCCATGATCTCGGGAAACCCCGTGTGCCGGCTCACTTCAGTGACGGGCAAACCCTGGTCGGAGAGCAGCCGCGCGGTGCCGCCCGTCGAGAGGAGCGTGAAGCCGTGGCGCTTGACCAGGCCGGTGGCGAATTCCACCAGGCCGCGTTTGTCGGAGACAGAGAGAAGGGCGTAGCGAGCCATCGCGGCGATTGAGTTTCACCGCGCGGCCGCAGCAAGCGCGAAAGCCCTCGTTGCAAGGCCACATCCGGGGTTGCGCTCGCCGCGCGGTTGTCCTCAGTTCCGCCTTCCGCATGTCCTCCCCGAACGTCGAGAACGTCGTCATCATCGGCACCGGCTGCGCCGGTCTCACCGCCGCGATCTACACCGCCCGCGCCGGACTCAATCCGCTGGTCCTCGAGGGTCCCCTGCCCGGCGGCCAGCTCACGACGACCAGCGAGGTCGAGAACTTCCCCGGCTTCCCGCACGGGGTGGACGGATTTCAGCTGACCCAGAACATGCGCGAGCAGGCCACACGCTTCGGCACCCGCTTCGAGCAGGTGCTCGTGGATCGCGTCGATTTCTCGGCGATGCCACGCCGGCTGTTCTGCGGGGACCGAGTGATCGAGGCGAAGACGGTGATCGTAGCCACCGGCGCCTCGCCACGCATGACGGGTATTCCCGGCGAAAAGGAACTCTACGGTGGCAAAGGCGTGACCACCTGCGCGACGTGCGACGGCGCGTTCTACCGCAAGATGGAGGTCGCGGTGCTCGGCGGCGGCGACAGTGCTGCGGAGGAAGCGCTTTTCCTCACGCGCTTCGCCAGCAAGGTCTACCTTGTACACCGGCGCGACGCGCTCCGCGCCTCACGCATCATGGCCGACCGCGCCACGTCGCATGAGAAGATCCAGATGGTGTGGGACACCGTTCCCGTCGAAGTGCTCGGCGTCCCTGAAGGAGCGGTGAAGGGCCTGCGCGTGCGGAATGTGAAAACCAACGCTGAATCCGTTCTCCCCGTGCGCGGCATCTTCGTGGCGATTGGACACGTGCCGAACACGGGACCGTTCGCGCCGCCGCTCGAGGTCGACGCCGGAGGATATTTCAAACCGCAACCCGGATCCCAGGTGCGAACTAACGTGCCCGGGGTTTATGTCGCGGGCGATTGCTCCGATCACGTTTATCGCCAAGCCATCACGGCCGCCGGCATGGGCTGCGCCTCCGCGATCGAGGCGGAACGCTGGCTCGCAGAGCACGGCGGCTGATCAGTCGCGACCACCCGTCATGGGGTCCGACCCCGCCTACCTTTCGCGCCTGCGCGACTTGCACGGGCAACTAGGCATCCCTGCGGATTACTCCGCCGCCAGGCGCCTGACGCTCCATGCTGAGGCCGCGTCGAACGAGCTGGTGGAAATCGGTGTAAACCCAGACGGCCGCGTGCTCGAGTTGCTGGCGCCCGCCGCCATCGCATGGCGGATGATGCGCGACGTGGCAGCCCGCGAGGGCGTCGAGTTGATCGCGGTCTCTGCCTTTCGTTCGGTCGCACGCCAAACCGAGATCATCCGGCGGAAGCTCGGAGACGGAAAGCCGATCGCGGAAATCCTGCGCTACGTCGCCGCCCCCGGATTCAGCGAGCACCACACCGGACGTGCCATCGATATCGGCTGCCCCGGCTTCATCGACCTCGAGGAAAACTTCGAGTCCACGCCTGCCTTCAATTGGCTACAACGGCGCGCCGTGGGCTTTGGATTCGCAATGAGTTATCCGCGCGGGAGCGAGTCCGGGATCAGCTATGAACCTTGGCACTGGCTTTGGGCAGATCTGGGCGTGTGTTAACCGGAAACCTTCAGGTTCTCCGTTTTCCTTTCCGGTTCAGATAAACTTAGCTCCTCTTTCCGAGGCAGTTACGTAAAATCTTGGAATAATTCTAATTATCTCTTGCGGCTTGGAACCATTCTAATTAACTGAAGTTAAACCCCATGCGCCCGACCATTCACCACGAATCCCTGACCCAGAGATTGGCCGACAGCGGCATGCGCGCCACCCCGCAGCGGGAGGTTGTTTACTCGGTCCTCCTCACAAAGCGCGACCACCCGACCGCGGACGAGGTTTTCGCCCGAGTGAAGGGTGAACTTCCCACCATCTCCCTCGCGACCGTCTACAACTGCCTGGAGACGCTGGTGCAGTGCGACCTCGTGCGAGCGGTGAACTTTGAACGCGGTCCCACGCGTTACTGCCCGAATCTGGCTCCTCACGCGCATTTCCACGACGTCCAAACCGGTCGCACCCACGATGTCGAGTTGCCACCCGGGTTGCTCGACCAAGTTAAGTCCGTCTTACCCGCGGGCTTCGACGCGAACTCCGTCGAAATCATCTTCCGCGGTAAGGCCGCCACCCCGACCTCCTGAACGGCATTCTCCAAGCAAGCGTCAACGCACTTATTAAATCATGGCATCCCTAGTCATCAAGGACCTCCACGCTTCCATCGGCGACAAGCCCATCGTCAAGGGCCTGTCCCTCACGATCAACAGCGGCGAGGTGCACGCCATCATGGGGCCTAACGGCACCGGGAAGTCGACCCTCGCGAAGGTGATCGCGGGACACCCGGATTACACGGTGACCGGCGGCGACGTTCTGCTCGACGGCAAGTCTGTGCTTGAGCAGGAGGCGGATGAGCGCGCCCGCGCCGGACTTTTCCTCGCGTTCCAGTACCCGAGCGAAATCCCTGGCGTCTCAATCGCCAACTTCCTCCGCGCCGCTGTGCAGGCCCGCATGGCCGAAGGTGAGGAGATCGACGCCGCCGCCTATTACAAACGGCTCTACGCGAGGATGGACATGCTCAAGATCGACCGGAAGTTCACCTCTCGATCGGTCAACGAAGGCTTTTCCGGCGGCGAGAAGAAGCGCTGCGAGATCCTGCAGATGGCGATACTGGAGCCGAAGTTCGCACTGATGGACGAGACCGACTCGGGTCTCGATATCGACGCCCTGCGCATCGTGTCCGAGGGGGTGAACACCCTGCGCGGTCCCGGCTTGGGTGTGCTGATGATCACTCACTACCAGCGCCTGCTAAACTACATCGTGCCTGATTTCGTCCACGTGCTATACGACGGCCGGATTGTGAAGAGCGGCGACAAGTCCCTTGCCCTAGAGCTTGAGGCCAAGGGCTACGACTGGGTGAAGCGGGAACTCGCCGCCGCCAACGCCTGAGCGACCGCGGCCGCGATCCCAGATCTCAAATTTCAAATTCCCAACCGGCCATGCAACCACCTTCCGAAACCCTCTCATCCGCGGCTGATGAGACCGTCATGGAGAATCCCACCGTCGGCATCGACCAGACCAAGGGCGACTTTCAGTACAAGGTCGACTACGCCTTCGACGCGGGCACCGGCCTGAGCGAGGACACCGTCCGCTACATCAGCTCGGTCAAGAAGGAGGCGCCATGGATCCTCGAGTTCCGTCTCAACGCGCTGAAGAAATTCCTCTCCATGCCCATGCCCACGCACTGGGCGACCAAGGATCTCGACAACATCGATTTCGCCAAGATCCGCTACTACCTCTCGCAGGGCCAGAAGCCCAAACGCACGTGGGACGAGGTGCCCGACGACATCAAGAAGACCTTCGAGCGCCTCGGCATTCCGGAGCAGGAGCGCAAGTTTCTCGCCGGCGTCGAGGCCCAGTTCGACTCCGAGGCCGCCTACTCGAACATCAAGGATATCGTCGCCAAGCAGGGCGTCATCTTCGTCAACTCCACAGAGGGTCTGCGCGAGCACCCCGAGCTCTTCCGGAAGTGGTTCGGTAAGGTCATCCCGACCGGCGACAACAAATTCTCGGCCCTCAACAGCGCGGTGTTCTCCGGCGGCTCGTTCATCTACGTGCCCAAGGGCGTAAAGGTCGCGCAACCGCTGCAGGCCTACTTCCGCATCAACGCCGAGAACTTCGGGCAGTTCGAGCGAACGCTCATCATCGCCGACGAGGGCGCCGAGGTCACCTACATGGAGGGCTGCACCGCCCCCAAGTTCTCCACGTCGACCCTGCACAGCGCCGTGGTCGAGCTCGTCGCCCTCAAGGGCGCCAAGATCCAGTACATCACCGTCCAGAACTGGGCGAACAACGTGTTCAACCTCGTGACCAAGCGCGGCGTCGCCCACGAGGAGGCCGAGATCAAGTGGATCGACTGCAACATCGGCAGCCGCCTCACGATGAAATACCCGGGAGTCGTCCTGAAGGGCGAGCGCGCCCGCGGCGAGGTCATCTCCATCGCCCTCGCCAACGACGGCCAGCACCAGGATACCGGCGCGAAGATGGTCCACGCCGCGAACAACACGACGTCCAACATCGTCGCCAAGTCCATCTCCGTCGGTCAGGGCCGCAGCACCTACCGCGGTGTCGTCCACATCCCGAAGCACCTCAAGGGCTGCAAGAACAACACCGAGTGCGACGCCCTGCTGATCAACACCAACAGCCGCACCGACACCTACCCGGCCATCACCGTCCGCGGTGACCGCAATTACGTGCAACACGAGGCCAGCGTTTCGAAGGTGAACGAGGAAATGATCTTTTACATGCAGCAGCGCGGCCTCACCGAGGGGCAGGCCATGAGCCTCGCCGTCAACGGCTTCATCAACGACCTGGCGCGCCAGTTCCCGATGGAATACTCGGTCGAGCTGAAGCGCCTCATCGATCTCGAGATGGAGGGCTCGGTGGGTTGAAGCCCGCCGAACTTCGCCCTACCAACGACGGAAACCGACGCATGTCCGCCACTTCGACTCCCGCCATCCGTTCCGCCATCGGCGCCTTCAAGCCGGAGGCCTTCGCGGCCCATTTGGCCTCCCTTCCCCCACTTCCCTCCTGGTGGATCGAGCGGAAGCGCGCCGCCTACGAGCGCTTCGCCGGCCTCCCCCTGCCCGCCCGCACCGACGAGGCCTGGCGCTTCAGCAACCTTTCGGGGGTAGCACTCGAGGGCTTTGCGCCCGCGGCGTCCGGCCCGTCGGCCCCCGCCATTTCCATGGGGATCAAGAAGTCCGCACGACTGACATTTGCCAACGGGGCGCTCATCTCCCGCGAGACCCTCGATCCCGCGTTGGAAAAGCAGGGCGTCATCATCGACTCCCTCCGCAACGCGCTCACCCGGCACGGCGATCTGGTCCGCGAACACCTCCTCGCCCAACCCGCGCGGCTCGGTTCCGCCAAATTCACCGCGCTCCACGAAGCCTTCCTGTCCGACGGCGCCTTCATCCATGTCCCGAAGGGCATCCAAATCGAGCTGCCAGTTGGCATCTTCTCGCACGCCTTGGGTGATGGCATCGCCGTCTTCCCGCACACCCTCGTCGTCGCTGGCGAAAACGCGCGCGTTTCCGTCGTCGAGTACTTCGGCTCCGGGGGGGATGAGGAGAACCAGCTGGCGATCGGTGCCAACGATCTTTACGCGGGCCACGGCGCCCAGGTCACCTACGTCGGCAAGCAGGACTGGAGCCACCGCGCGCTCGCGCTCCAATCCAACTCCACCGTCGTCCGCCGTGACGCCCGCGTACAGTCGCTGAACCTGCACCTAGGAGGCCGCCAAGTGCGCCACGAGTCGCTCTCGCAGCTCCAGGCTCCGGGCGCATTCTCCGAGATGCTCTCGCTCTCCGTGGCCCACGGGGAGCAGGAGTTCGACCAGCGCACGCTGCAGATTCACCAAGCACCCGACACCAAGTCGGACCTGCTCTACAAGAACGCGCTGCTCGACCGGGCGCGCACCATCTTCTCCGGCCTGATCGTGGTGGACCCCGACGCCCAGCGCACCGACGCCTACCAGAGTAACCGCAACCTGATGCTCAGCGAGGACGCCGAGGCGAATTCCCTCCCCGGCCTCGAGATCCAGGCCAACGACGTCCGCTGCACCCATGGGGCCACCACGTCACGGATCGATCCGGAACAGGAGTTCTATCTCCAATCACGAGGCATCGCGAAGGCGCAGGCCGACGAGCTGCTCACATTCGGATTCTTCGAGGAGGTGCTCAACCGCCTCGCGAGCGACGAGCTCCACGCCGCGTTGCGCGCCCTGATCCAGACAAAGTTCAAGCGCTGAATTCTCATGAACCGCGAACGCATCCTGGGTCGAGAGGTCACCGCCACCCAGATTCCCTCCGGCGACAAGCAGCCGCTCCCCGCCGGCTCGCGCGTCTTTCTGCACCAGACGCTAGGCGGCAGCTACACCGTGCAGACCGATTTCGGGCTCTACCGTATCGACGGCAAAGATGGCGATGCGCTCGGCGAGACGGTCACGGAGACCAAAGTCGCCGCTGCCACCCTTTCGGACGGCGCGCCGGACCCTGAGGCCATCTGGTCGCAGCTTCGGCAGGTGTACGACCCGGAGATTCCGGTGAACATCGTCGACCTCGGGCTGGTTTACACGATGGAGGTCGTCCGCGTCACCGAGCCGGAGCCGGGTTTTCGCGTCGACGTGTCGATGACACTCACTGCACCCGGCTGCGGCATGGGTCCCGCAATCGCGGAGGACGCGAAGTCCAAAATCTTACTGGTCCCTGGCGTGGGCGCCGCCGACGTCCGCATCACTTGGGAGCCAGCCTGGAACCAGCAGATGATCTCCGAGGAAGGAAAGATGAAGCTGGGCCTGATCTGATCCGAGCGGTCGTGGCGGGTTTCTGGCCTCTTGCCGCCCGTCCCGACGAAAGGTCTAGTCGCAGCGATGAACCGATCGCCCGCTGAAGTCACCGCCGCCGGACCCGCGGTGGTCATAGACTGCGCTTCCACGGTGATTCAAGTCGGCGCACTGGACCCAGCGGGTGCCCACCGCTGGGCGCGAAGCGAGCTCGAGGCCGGGCTGGGACTTTTCTGCTGCCTGGAGGAACTGCACATCGAGCCGCGTGCGGTGGAGTCTTGGATTTTTTGCGCCGGACCGGGATCCATCCTTGGCGTGCGCACCGCCGCAGTGGCCCTGCGTGCCTGGCAAGTGCTGCGTCCCTCGATGATCTACAGTTATCTCAGCCTCGCCCTGGTCGCGGAGTCGGGAGCAGCCGAGGACAGGCCGGTCATCGCCGACGCCCGACGCGACTCCTGGCACGTCTTCACTCGCGAAGGCGGGCTCCGGCGCGAGCCTGCATCCAACCTGAAGGGACCCTTCGTGACGCCGGGAGAGTTCCGGCACTGGTCCCCTCTTCCGGAAGGCACCCGGATGGTGCCTTACGATCTGACCACCCTGGTTCCGGCCGTCTGGGGAGTCCCGATCCTCTCGCCGTGTGCGGAGCCGGATGCCTTTTTACACGAGGATCCGTCCTACGTCACTTGGACACCCCGGATCCACCGGGCGCCTGAATCCTGAACGAGCAAGCGCGCCGCGAAGGCCTCCATAGGAGGAACGACGGTCAGGGCGTGGCCTTGGCTCCCTTGGACTTGCCCGACCTCTTCGGAGCCTCCGCAGGAGGCGCTTCCCCCTTCAGCTTGGCGTCCTGCGCTTTGAGCCAGGTGTCGTAGCCCTTCTGCCGGCCGCCGACGTACTGATAGGTGTCGAAGATCGCTGCCTGGCCGAGGGCGCGGGGATCCTGCTCCTCGCGCAACAACGTCATCATCCGCTCCCGCAACCGCGCGACAGTCCCCGCATGGGCGAGATCCTGGGCGAGATTGTTCACCCCCTGCGGATCCGCGCGGAGGTCGTACAACTCGTCCGACTGACGTTTTCCGAAGGAAAGGTCGTAATAGTGGCCACCGATCGTCTTCAGCAGTTCCTTGGACGGGCTGGGATCGCAGTTGCCGAAGTCGGTCTCCGGATTGCCAACGGGCCAGCGCTCCGGGTGGAAATTTCGCACGTAAAGATGATCGGGGGTGCGGAGGGCGCGCACCGGGTAACCCCAGTCGTTGGGGCGCCCGAGGTCGTGACGTTCCTTGCCGACCAGCATCTCGGCCCGGTTTTCCACCATGCCCGACGCCGTCGAGCGAAGCAGCGCGGCGAGGCTGCGCCCCGTCATCTGCGGGTGCGCGGGCAACCCCGCCAAATCGAGGTAGGTCGGCGCGAAATCGCGCACATTGATGAAGTCGTCCACCACCCGCCCCGCCTTGATTCCACGTCCCCACCGCATGGCGAGAGGCAGATGAAATCCATCCTCGTGGATCTGCCCCTTGACGTACGGGAAGGGCATGCCGTGGTCCGACGTGACGATCACCAGCGTGTTTTCCAGCTCCCCCGCCGCCTCGAGCGATCGCAGGACACGACCGATGTGCCCGTCAGCCCATTCCACCTCGACCGCATAGTCGGCCAGATCGCCCCGCGTTACGCTCAGGTCCGGCAGGTACGCTGGCACCTTCACGTCGGCGAGATTCTTGCCGGCGCGCGCACCTGAATCGCGCTCGTAGGCGCGGTGCGGCTCGTGAAAGCCCAACCAGAAAGAGAACGGCTGCCCCTTCGGACGCTTTGCAAGGAAGTCGTCGAAGTTCCCCGCGTAATCATTCCGGTTGATCGCCGTGGTTGGAGGCGGCGCAGTGCGGGCGTCGAAGGACGGCCCCGCGGGATTGCGGGTGCGCTTCGCCTGGGTCTTGAAGTCGCCCGGCCCCCAGCCCTTGCCCGTGAGACCGACAAAGTAACCCGCCTGCTCCAGAATATCTGGATAAACCTCGAACCCGGACGGGAAGAGGCCGTTGTGGGACACCGCCTCGCGGAGCTGCCACGAGTTACGGCCGGTCAGGATACTCGCCCGGCAAGGGCTGCACTTGGGGTTCGAAGTGAAGGCGTTCCGGAACAGCACACCCTCCCGCGCCACGCGGTCGAAGTTTGGGGTCTTCACCCACCCCGATCCGTACGCCCCCGCGTCACGCCAGCCCCAATCATCAAAAATGATAAAAAGGTAATTGGGCCGCGCGCTTTCGGCGGCTGGCAGGAAGCCGGCCAGCAGGATGGCCAGGGAAACGGCGAAAAACCGGGGTGTTTTCATGGGAAAAGCTTCAATCCGACTTGGCCTTGCGTCCGCCCCGCGCCGGGGCGGGAGGCGGCGGGCGACCCGGCCATGGATAGTCGTTGCGGCCGGCCGTCGCATCCGCCGGGCCGGCCGGCAACCCGCGCTGCCACTCGAGGACGCGACGCGCTAGCCGGTCCACAACGTCGGGGTGCTGCGCGGCGAGGTTGTCGATCTCCGACGGGTCACGGTTTATCGCATAGAGCTCAACCCGGCTGCGGTCCGGATTCAGCAGCAGTTTCCACTCCCCGTCACGTATCGAGAGTTGGGGGCTGCGGTTGATCACGTGGCCCGCGATGCCGAAGCGCCACTCCCACATCAGCGGCCGCGCTCGATCGACGACACCGCCGAGCAGGGCTCGGCTGAGGTCCTCGCCATCCGCCGCATGTCCCTCCGGCAGGCGCACGCCGGCCAGCGCGCAGAGGCTTGGCATGAAATCGATCCCGCCGATCACGGTCGCGTCATCCACGCGGCCCGCCGGTACGCGCCCCGGCCAGCGCACGAGAAACGGTACGCGCACGCCACCTTCGTAAAGGCTCCGCTTGCGGCCGCGGAAAGGACCGGGGGAACCCACCCCGGAATGTCCGGCGTTGAGGATGAAGATCTCCTCGGGGCCGTTGTCGCTGCTGAACACGATGATCGTATCGTCAGCGAGTCCCAGCTCGGCGAGACGATCGAGCAGCCGGCCGATCTCACGATCGAGGTCCGCCACACTGGCGTAGTAAAGGGTGCGGGCGCTGGGGTGCGCGATGTCCCGATTGCTCAGTCGTAAGAACGGTTCCATCTGTTCCGGCGTCGGGTTCAAAGTCGCGTGGGGAAGCAACGCCCAAAGCTGCAGGTAGAATGGACGCTCGCCCCGCCCGGAGATGAAACGAAGCGCCTCGTCGACAAACAGGGCCGTGGAGCGCGCCCGATAGTAAGGATCATCCTTGCGCACACCCGCGCCGCCGCCCTCCCCCGAGCCCACGAAGTCGAAACCGTAATCCGCGATCGCCGGCCCGCCCGCGTCGTTGCCCAGATGCCATTTGCCGACGTGCGCGGTCGTATAACCGGCCGACCGGAAGGCGCCCGCGACATTAGCGGCGCGGGGATCAAGCCAGCTCGACATGCCGCGGGACTCATTCAACTCACGCGTCGCGAAGTGCCCATGGATGCGATCGCGCGCGGGATACCGCCCCGTGAAAAAACCCGCCCGGCTGGGCGAGCAGACCGGGCCAGAGGTGTAGAACGAGGTGAACAGGGAGCCCCCCGCCGCCAACCGGTCGAGATTCGGGGTGCGGAGGTACGTGTTGCCGTAACAGCTGAGGTCGCCCCAGCCGAGGTCGTCGGCGAGGATGAAGATCACATTCGGTCGCCGCGAGGATGCGGCGACCAACTCCGCGGCAAGCCCCGCGGACAGCACCAGCAGCAGAAACCGCAGTCGTTTCATGGAGTAGTCTTCGCGGCGGGCCGCGCGGTGCGTGGAAAAAGTCCGGAGAGCAGACGTTCAGCTTCCGCCTGCGCGCCGGCCAACCTCGCCTCATCGGGAAGGCTGCGGATCTCGGCGGGGGCATCCGCCTCCTCGTATAGCTCCCGCGCGATCGTCGCACCCGTCCTCCAGTCGCGCCACTCGGTGTAGCGCACCGCGGCGGTCCTGACCGAGTAACCCATCGCGCGCGGTACCTTCTCCGGCTCCCGGTCGTAGTAGGACGGCCGCGGGTGCTGCGTGTAGGCGGCCGGCTTGACCGGATGCGTGGGGTCGCGCAGCACGGGAACGAGGCTCGTGCCCTCAAGACCCGGCACCTTGGGCAAACCACAAAGGTCGGAGAGCGTCGGAAACAGATCGATCAATTCCGCCAACGCGGCGGTTTCGCGTCCGGCAGCACCAACCCCCGGTGCGGCGAAGAGCAGTGGCACGCGGGCATCCAGCTCGAAGGTCGAGGTTTTGCCCCAAAGGCCGTGCTCGCCGAGATGATATCCGTGGTCGCCGACGAACACGACGATCGTGTCACTCGCCCGCCCTCCCCGGTCCAGCGCGTCGAGCACTTTGCCCAGCTGAGCGTCGAGGTAGGAAATGTTGGCGAAGTAGCCGTGTCGCATCTCGGCCACGAGCACCGGCGTGGGCGCGATGCGGCCGGGCCCGGGCAGACCGAGCACCTCGCGGCTGTCGTGAAACGCGATTTCCGGCGCACCCGCGGGACGACGCGGGTCGAGCGCCGGCAGGCGGGCGCGGTCGTAAAGGTCCCAGTAGCGCTTCGGCGCGTTGAACGGCGCATGGGGCTTCCAGAAACCCACGGCCAGGAAGAAGGGCTGATCGTTGATTGCGCCCAGCACTCGCACCGCCTCGGCCGCGACCCGGCCGTCGTAGTACGCCTCGTCGGGCACGTCGCGGCATTCCGTGAGCGGCACGTCGGTATAAAGCCGGCCCCCGCCGGAAGCCAGGTTGGGTGGCAGCGGGCCGGCGACCTGCGGGGCGTCGTGGCCGTGGGAGGCGTAATGCAGGAATTCGGGGGCGCTCCAAGAGCGGGCGTCGCCTTTTTCCTTGGTATGCCAGTTGTGGAAGATTTTTCCCACGCAGCGGGTGACGTAGCCGTTCGCCTTGAAGTGCTGGGGCAGCGTGACCGCGTCGGGCCGCAGTTCACGGAAGTGGGTACCGTTGTTCCAGAGCCCGAGCGTGTCGGGCCGTAGACCGGTGAGCATGGAGGACCGCGACGGGTTGCAGACCGCCTGCTGGCAATAGGCGCGATCGAAGCGCACCGCGCGCCGCGCGAGGCGATCGAGGTTCGGCGTGAGCGCCGGCGAGCCGTACGCGGCCAGTTCCGGCCGGTAATCATCAGCCATGATGAACAGGACGTTGGGCCGCGCGACGCCGGCGGCGAAAAACGAGGCGGGCAGGAGCACGGCGAAAACCAGGATGCGAAGCCAAAGCGGAACGGGCATGGGGCCAGTCCAGACGAGCCCCGCGCCGCAGGCCGCGCAAGATCGTTCGCCGGGCACGGGGCGCTTGCGCGTCCCCGGGAAGCTTCCAGCGTCGGCCGCACGCCATGCCTCCTGAACTCCTCCATCAGCGCCGCAGACGCCTCGCCGCCGGACTTCCCCTCGGCGACGCCCTCCTGCTGATCCATGCCGGAGCTCCCGTGCCTCTACCCGAGGGCAGCGACCAGACGTATCCGTACCGCGCACACGCGGAATATATTTACGCAGCCGGAGAGGAATGCGCGGGCGGCGTCGTGGCCTTCGATCCGCGCGAAGCCTCCGCCGGCTGGCGCACTTTTGTTCCGCCCGTGACTGAGGCGGAAAGCGTCTGGGAGGGAAGACGGCCGAGCGCCGGGGATTCGATCGAGGCCTTGCCGGCCTGGCTGGAGGCGCGCCGGGATCGTCCCGTCGTGACGCTGGGCACGGCTTCCCCGACCGCGGGCACCGAGACGGCGCGGGAGATCTTTACCGAGCTACGCCGCGCGAAGGATGGCCACGAGCTCTCGCTCATCCGCCGCGCCGTTGACGCCACGGCCGCAGGCCACGCTTTGGTTTCCGGACTGATCCGGGCGGGTGTGACCGAACGGCAGATCCAAATTGAACTGGAGGCCGAGTTTTTCCGTCACGGGGGAAATCGCACGGGCTACGGGACGATCGTGGGGGCCGGTTCCAATTCCGCCGTGCTGCATTTCGCACCGTCCCGACGTGAGATCCGCGAAGGCGACTTCGTGCTCGTGGACGCGGGCGCCGAGGTGGATCGCTACGTCGCGGATGTCACCCGTACCCACGTCGCGGGCCACCCCACGGGTTTCCAACGCGACCTGCACCAAGCGGTGGTCCGCACGCTGGACCGGGCCATCGCACGCTGTGTGCCAGGAGCGGAATGGAAGGCCATCCACCTCGCCGCGGCCGTGGATCTCGCGGAGGGGCTGGTCGCGATGAACGTGATGCGCGGTAATCCGACGGAACTCGTGGAACGCGATGCCCATGCCCTCTTTTTCCCTCATGGGGTCGGGCACATGCTCGGACTCGGCGTGCGCGATGCCAGCGGCCGCGCCCTGGGTCGCGCCAAGGACCCTCGCCCGAGCCTGCGCTCCCTACGCATGGATCTGCCGCTAGCGCCCGGCATGGTCGTGACGGTAGAGCCTGGCCTTTATTTCATCCCGCCACTCCTGCAGGACCCCGCGCGGCGCGCGCAGTACGCCACTGACGTGAACTGGCCCCTCGTGGACCGCCATCTCGACCTCGGCGGGGTGCGAATCGAGGACGATATTCTCGTCACGACCGGCGCACCCGAGGTGCTCACGAGGATGATCCCGCGGGACCTGCCTTAGGCCGGCGGAGAATTCCGTGGACAAGCCGCGGAGGCTGCATCTTTTTTCGACCACATGTCCCAGCCGGAAAAGAAGTACGTCACGCCCGTCTCGCTCGCGGTGGACGCGATCCTTTGCGTCGCGTTCTTCGCTTTCATGTACACGGTCCTCGCGCCGCACGTGCCGTCGAACGACAGCCGGATGATTCTCCTTTGGAGCAGCCTCACTTCGGCCTGCATGACCGGCGTTTTCTGGCTTTGCATCCAGATGTTTCGCGTGGTGCTGCGGGCCCAGCGCGAAAGTCGCCGGAAGTGACGCCGGGCGCCCCGCTCCAATCGCGACACCGTCGCGGTTGCGGCGCGGGAAACTCCGGCTAGGGTCTCGGCCATCCGTAAAAACCATGGTCCCCGGAGAATTGGACTTCCGAATTGAGCGCCGCTTCAGCCTGCGACTGGCGATCGTTCTGCCGGCACTGCTGCTCGGAGGGTGCGTCACGACTCATGAATTAAAGGTCGACTCGATCGCCAAGCCGCGCGCCGCCGATGCCATTTCCTACGAGGTGAGGAACAAGAACCCGCTCGTCGCCGACGACTCCCTGCGCTTCAAGGAAGCGGCGGGCTTCGTGAAGACCGCCCTCTCGGGTCGCGGCATGTACGAGGCCCCGCCCAACACCAAGGCGGATATGATTCTGGACGTGGACTACGGGGTAAGTCCGCCGAAAGTTAAACAGGAGATGGTCTCCGAACCGGTTTACATCACGGTACCCGGGCAAGTGCGGGTGGAGCGCATCCAGGTGGGCACCGACTCCCAAGGCCGCCCGATCTATCAGACGGTCACGGTGCAAGACCCTCCCACCACGCAATTCGCGGGCTTCCGGGAGTACATGGTGACCGTCACGGTCTACGAAAAATACCTCAAGATGTCCGCCCGTGAGAACAAGGAGGCGGTCGAGGGCCGGCCGGCGCAGGAGATCTGGACCGTCGACGTGACGAGCGAAGGAGAGAGCCGCGATGTCCGCAAACACCTGCCGATCCTCGTGGCCGCGAGCATCGACTACGTCGGCAAGGACACCCAGGGGCAGAAGACGATCCGTCTGAAGGACAACGCGAGCGACATCGCTTTTGTGAAGAAAGGCATGTGACGCAGCGTCGGCCGTCTCACGCCGCGAGGGCGTGGCAGGCGCGGGCCAGCTGCTCGTCGGAGACGACCCCTCCGCGTCCGAGCGACCAGATGACCTCGGGGTCCCACAGGGCGGAGCGGAGAGGCTCCAGGAGACGCCGTGGCAAGTCCGGATCCGCGACGCGGCGCAAGACCTCGAGCGTCTGCCGGGAGGCCGGAAGCCCCAGCCATTGCAGGAGCCCGAAGGTCCCGTCGCGCTCAGAGACCGCGGAGATCTCGCCCCATGCCTCGGTCTCGCCGCCACGCAGGCCGCGATGAGCGATCAGAAAGGCGACCAGCGCGGGCGTGCGCAGGAGCTCGCCGGAAAGCTCCGGGCAGCGTGTCAGGGCGAACAAGGCCGACATCCGACTGAAGGCGAAGCGGCCGAGAAAAGCGCCGACCTCGGAAGGCACGAACTCCAGGTAGCGCCGCCAGCGGGCCGGGTTCACCCCGAGCGCGGCGGACGCCAGCGCCGACTCGCCGGGAACGCCGGGACTCCAGCACCCCGGGGCGGTCTCGACGAGAAACGTCGCCTCGGGCCAGGCCGTGACGCGCCAGCGGGCGCCGTCATGAACCCAGGACAGCTCGGGGGCGGAAGCGGGGGTGATGCGGGATTTCATTTCGAAAAGTTACCACTCCGGGTGGGACATTACTTGTCCCAGCCTTGAAAAGCGTCTCTTTTGCCGCTGATGACCACCAACGCCCGTCTCTCCCGCCCGCCGATCGAGCGCATGCTGCGCATCCACGAGGAGCTGCGCCGCGGCGCCTTCACCAATTGCACGAAGCTCGCGGAGCGTCTCGAGGTTTCGCGCAAGACAATCGTCCGCGACGTGGCGTTCATGCGCGACCGGCTTGACCTGCCGATCGAGTTCGACTCCCGGATCAACGCGTACCGTTACACGCACCCGGTCTCCGCGTTTCCCACGGTGCAGGTCACCGAGGGCGAACTGCTCGCGCTGCTGGTGGCGCGCAAGGCGCTGGAGCAATACCGAGGGACACCCTTCCATCGCCAGCTGGAGGCTTCCTTCGAGAAACTAGCCGGCGGACTGCGCGACCGCATCACGTTTTCCCCGGCCGACGAGCTGCGGTCGGTGTCCTTCCGCAACACCGGGCTCGGCCGGGCCGATCTCGCGGTGTTCAACACGCTCAGCACGGCGGTTCTGCGCCAGCTGGAGGTGGAGTTCGAGTACCGCAAGCCGGGGTCGCGCCGGGAAGAGCGCCGGAAGGTCCGGCCCTACCACCTCGCGCACCGGGAGAACCTCTGGTACCTGATCGCCTTCGACACCAGCCGCGCGGCGCTCCGCACCTTCGCCCTGCCCCGCATCAACGCCGCGGAGCTCACCGAGGCCCGTTTCGTGCGTCCGGAGGACTTTTCGCCGGAGGCGTTTTTCGCCAACGCCCTCGGGGTACTGGGAGGACCGGGCGACTTCACGGTGGTGATCCGCTTCACCGCAACGGTCGCCGACCGGGTGCGCGAGCGGGAGTGGCACGAATCGCAGATCCGGCGGGATCTGCCGGACGGCGGACTGGAGATCACCCTGCGCTTGGGTGCCCTCGCCGAGGTCGAGGGCTGGGTGCTCGGCTGGGGAGCGGAAGCCGAGGTCGTGCAACCGGCGGAACTCCGTCGGCGCGTGGCGGCGACCGCCAGCCGGCTTGCGGCGGTCTACGGAGCAATCCCCGGCCTTAAAGCGGCCACCACACGCCAAACGGCGCTGAATTCACGAAAGGCGTGACGTTTTCCCGCGCGGCGCGTCATGGCGTCACCGCGCGAATGTTTTGTTGCACGAACCGGCCACCTAGCCGATTCGTTGACCGAACCCCGCCGGCATACAGCCGACAACATCCTCCTACAGTCATGCCCAAGTCCAAGAGCTACGGTGGTCTAATCTTCCTCGCGATCTTCCTCGCCGCCGGCGGCGGTGGTGCCTGGTACTACTTCAGTCGCGGGGCCGAGAAGAAGCCCGAGTTCCAGTCCCTGAAGATCGGCCGGGGTGACATCACCCAGGTGGTGACTGCCACCGGCGATCTCCAGCCGGTTGTGGTGGTCGACATCGGCGCCCAGGTTTCGGGCCAGATCAAGGAGGTGCGCGTCGACTTCAACTCGGTCGTCAAAGCCGGCGACATCCTCGCGCTCATCGACGAGGCGACCCCGACGCAGCGCCTCCGGCAAGCCGAGGCCGACCTTGAGTCGGCGAAGGCCAACAACCGTCTGCTATCGCTCAATGTGGAGCGCACCCGGGAGCTGTCGGCCAAGAAGCTCGTTTCCCAGCAGGAACTCGACAACGCCGAAGCCCAGCTCGCCCAGTCCAACGCGACCCTCCTTACGCGCACGGCTTCGGTCGAGAACGCCAAGCTCGACCTTTCGCGCTGCACGATCACCGCTCCGATCGACGGCATGGTGCTGGACCGCAAGACCGACAAGGGCCGTACGGTGAACGCCAACATGAACGCACCGGTGCTGTTCACCCTCGTGAACGACCTCACCAAGATGCAGATCAACGCCGCCGTCGCCGAGGCGGATGTGGGAAGCATCGCCCCGGGCCAGGAGGTGAAGTTCACCGTCGATGCCTTCCCCAACCGCACTTTCGCCGGCAAAGTCCGCATGGTCCGCAACGCCGCCAGCTCCAACCAGAGCGTCGTCTCCTACGCCACGATCATCGACGTGGGCAACGACGACATGAAATTGAAGCCCGGCATGACGGCGAACGTCTCGATCATCGTCACCCAGAGGCCGGGCGTTCTGCGGGTCGGCAATGGCGCGCTGCGCGTGCGTGTACCGCAGGAGTTGCTGCCCAAGAGCCCCGAGATCGCCGCCAAGGGTGGCAAGGCCGACGCTAAGGGCGGAGCCTCCGCCATGACTGATGACGAGCGCCGCCGGGCAGTGTTCGAGATCATGCGCACCGTGGGCTTCGAACGCGGATCGCCGCCGACCGCGGAACAGATCGAGAAGGCCAAGGCCCTCGCCAAGGACAAAGGCATGGACCCCGATCTCGTCGCCGCCTCCCTGGCCATGCCGGGTGGGCGCAAACGCAGTGAGAGCGGCGGGGGTGACCGCGGCGGCAGCAGCCGAAGCTTCGGCGGAGGCGGCCCGGGCGGACCTCCGGGCGGAGACCGCGGCTTCAACAACACCGTTGTTTCCCGCACCCTCTACAAGATCGTCAATCCCGAGGCCGAGGAGAAGAAGCTGGAAGCCGTCCAAGTGCGCTTGGGCATCTCCGACGGCTTCTTCACCGAGGTGCTTGGCGGGCTGACGGAAGGCGACACGGTGCTCACCAACATTACCATCCCAGGGGCGACCGCCGCGGCCGCCCCGCAGGGCGGGATGCAGAATCCGTTCTCCGGGAGCCGCGGAGGCCCTCCCAGCAGCAGCGGCATGCGCGGTTCCCGCTGATCCGCCAACCCCGCCGCGCTCCCATGGCTCCCGTTGTCCAGATCACGGACATCCACAAGATATACGACTCCGGCGAGATTCCCGTGCACGCCGTGCGCGGGGTATCGCTCGATATCCATCGCGGCGAAATGGTCGCCCTGATGGGGGCGAGCGGCTCTGGCAAATCCACGCTGATGAACGTGCTGGGGTGCCTCGATCGACCCAGCCGCGGGACCTACCTGCTCGACGGCATCAACATCGCCGAACTGGGCCGCAACGAGCTCGCCGACCTGCGCAATCAGAAGCTCGGTTTCGTCTTCCAGGGCTTCAACCTCCTCGCCCGTACCACCGCGCTCGAGAATGTTGAGTTGCCCATGCTCTACGGCCGTCACCGCAAGCACTCCGCCCGCGAGATCCGGGAGCGCGCCATGCACTGTCTTGAAATCGTCGGCCTTGCCAACCGCTACGATCACTTCCCGAACCAACTCTCCGGCGGCCAGCAGCAGCGCGTCGCCATCGCCCGCGGCCTCGTCAACGAGCCGCAGGTGCTCCTCGCCGACGAGCCCACCGGCAACCTCGACTCCCGCACCTCCGTGGAGGTGATGGGCGTGTTCCAGAAACTCAACGAGCAGGGTATCACCATCGTGATGGTCACGCACGAGCTGGACATCGCTAGCTTCTGCAAGCGCAACCTCATCCTCCGCGATGGTGTGGTGGTGCGCGACGAGCTTGTTTCCAACCGCTCCATCGCCGAGCATGAGACCCGCCGGCTCAAGGAAGCCGAGGCTGCCGCCAAACTTATCGCGCACAACGCCGCCTGAACCCGCCATGCGCTTCACCAACACGTTCCGCGTCTCCCTCCGCGCTCTCCGGCGTAACACGATGCGGTCCATTCTCACCGCACTCGGCATCATCATCGGTGTCGCCGCGGTCATCACGATGGTCAGCATCGGCAACGGCGCCAAATCCATGGTGGAGGCCCAGGTCGCCGCTCTGGGACAGAACCTTATCACCGTGATGCCCGGCAGTTTCAGTTCCGGCGGCATGCGCAGCGGCTTCGGCTTCTCCACCACCTTGGTCCCCGAGGACTTCGAGGCCATCGCCAACGACGTCGAGAACATCGATGGCGCCAGCCCCGAGGTGCGCGACAGCCAGCAGGTGCTCGCCAACGGCCTGAACTGGCGCACCAACGTCAACGGCGTCGGCCCTGACTACCCTTACGTGAAGAACTGGCCGCTGACCGCCGGGGCCATGTTTTCGGAGCAAGAGGTCAAATCCCTCGCGAAGGTCGCCGTCATCGGCAAGGTCGTAGCCGAGCAGCTTTTTCCCAACGAGGATGCCGTCGGCCAGACCATCCGAATCCGGAACCTGCCCTTCCGCGTCATCGGCGTGCTGGGGCCCAAGGGCGTGACACCTTGGGGATCCGACCAGGACGATATCGTGCTGGTGCCCTACTCTTCGCACATGCGGCGCATCTCCCGGCGCACCAGCGTAAGCTCCATCCAGATCCAGGCCAGCACCCCGGAGGCGATCGATAAGGTCAAGGTGGCCGTGGAGGACCTGCTCACCCAGCGCCGCCGCGGCCGCGAGCCCGACTTCATCGTCCGCACCCAGGAGGAGCTCGCCAACACTTTCACCGCCACCAACCGCACGATGACGCTGCTGCTCGCCTGCATCGCAAGCGTGTCGCTCATCGTCGGCGGCATCGGCATCATGAACATCATGCTGGTGTCGGTCACCGAGCGAACCCGTGAGATTGGCATCCGGCTCGCGATCGGTGCGCACGGCAAGGATGTGCTCACCCAATTCCTCATCGAGGCCGTGCTGCTTAGCACCATGGGCGGCGTAATGGGCGTGCTGGTTGGGGTCGGCGCGTCGCAGCTTGTCGCCCATTACATGGGCTGGCCCATCCTTGTTTCCTCTCTCTCCGTGATCATCGCGGTTGGGTTCAGCGCGAGCGTGGGCGTGTTCTTCGGCTTCTACCCCGCCCGCAAGGCCGCGCAGCTCGACCCGATCGACGCCCTGCGGTACGAGTGACGCGCCCACCGGCGCGCCGCGAGCCCCATGCGCCGGTATCTGCTCCTCCTGCTGTTCGCCTCTGTCGCTTCCGCGGCGGAACCCACCGGCGTCGGTTTACGCGAGGAAGCACGTGTCGCCACCTCCCGCGGTGATCTCGACGCCGCCCGCCGCCTCCTGACCCAGGCCGCGGCCGCGCAGCCCGACTCGACGTCGCTCCAACTCGACCTCGCCGCCGTCGCCGCCCTGCGCGGCGACGCCCCGGCCGCGATCTCGACCTTGGAGAAGATCGTCGCCCTCGGCGCCGCGCCGCCCGTGGAGCGCGATCCGCGCTTCGCCACCCTGCAGGGATCCGCCCCGTTCCGACGCGTGCTCCAGGCATTTTCGCAAATCCGCGAGCCCGTCGGCGTCGCGGAGGAAATGGCCAGCCTGACCGGACGCACCGGTATCCTTGAGGGTATCGCCTGGCGCGCGCGGACCGGGGATCTGTTTCTCGGCGATGTGCGCCACCGCGGCATCTGGCGCCGGGACCGCGAGGGCCGCGTCGCCCGCTTCAGCGCGGAGGAGGAGTCGCTCCTCGGCGTCTTCGGTCTGGCGATCGACGAGGCCCGCGGGCTCCTCTGGGCCGCCATGAGCGCGGTCCCGGAGATGGAAGGATTCACCCCGGAAATGAAAGGCACCGCCGGCCTCGCCGCCTTCAGCCTCGCGACCAGCGAACTCGTCCGCGTCGTGGAGGTGCCCGATGACGGCCGGGAGCATGGCCTCGGTGATCTCCATGTCGCCGAAGACGGCACGGTCTACGCAACCGACGCAAAGGCGCCGGTCATCTGGAAACTCGAACCCGGCGCCGAGGAGATGCAGCGGTTCGCGGAGGAACGTTCGCTCGTTTCCCTCCAAGGCATCGTGCGCTGGCGGGATGATTTCATCGTGGCGGACTACCACCGCGGCCTATTCGCGGTGAGTCCTTCGGACGGACGCTTCCGGCAACTGGCTCACCCTCCGGGCGCCTCCCTCGTCGGGTTGCACGGGCTTGTCGCAACCCCGGCCGGTATCGTCGCCACGCAACCCGGCATCACGCCGGAACGCGTCGTTTTGATTGTGCCCTCGGAGAATGAGGATCGTGTGAAATCGGTCACGTTACTGGCCTCCGCGCAGGCTGGGATGGTGGATCTCGGTTTGATCACCTTGATTAACCAGCAGCCGGCCTGGGTGGCGGGAGCGGGCTGGGAAGTCCCATCCATCAGCGGCGAAACCACTCCCCGCGGTCGCAAGGTGCTGGTGCAGCAAACTCGCCTGCCTTGACAGGACCGTGCGCACGCCAAACGCACCTCAATCAGAACGGCAGCTTGGCCGCTGAGTTCCGCGCTCCTCCGGGAGCCGCCTGCTTCAACGCGGCATGATTCTCGCTTTGGCGGTTGAAACCGCCGCCCGGTTGGGTGGATGGTACCTGATTCATCCGCCGCCAGATGCCCGCCAACATCCCAGTCCGCGCCGGTGAACAACTAGCCTTTCCGGGAGAGGTGCCAGTGGCGGCGCGCCTCGCGGCCTGCCGGGAGTTCCTGCGCGCGGAAATGGCGTCCCTGCGCCAGCGGCATGAATCCGGCTCCTCGGGCCTGACGATCTGCCGGGAAAGGGCGCAGATCATTGACGCGCTGCTGATCCATCTTTTCGCGTACGCGATCCGCTCCTACGCCCCGCTCGCCCGAGGGCCCGTTCCGCCAGTCACGCTGGTCGCCCTCGGAGGTTACGGACGCGGCGAACTTTCCCCTCTGAGCGACGTTGACGTCATGTTCCTCTTCGCCACGAAGACGAAACCCGCCGACGCCAAACCGCTGCAGGAGCACCTCTCCAACGAGATCCTCTACATCCTGTGGGACTGCGGACTCAAGGTGGGGCACTCCACCCGAACCTTCGACGAGGCGTTCGCCGAAGCCCGCCGCGACATCCTCACCAAAACCGCCCTGCTGGAGTCGCGCCGCATCACCGGCTCCGAAAAACTCCACGACACCTTCGCGCAGGCGTACCGCAGCTACTACGCGACCGAGAATCCCCGGCAGTACATCGAGGCGCGCCTCGACGACCAAGCCTCCCGTCGCGCCAAGTACGCCAACACGGTCTTCAACCAGGAGCCGGACATCAAGAACGGCGTGGGCGGCCTGCGGGACTACCAGAACGCCGTTTGGATGGCGCGGGTGAAGCTGGACGTCACCCTCCTCGACGAGCTGGCCGCGCAACGGTACCTGCGGGCCGACGATCTGGTGGCGTTCCAGCGTGCGTACGATTTCCTGCTGCGCGTCCGCAACCAGGTGCATTTCCTCAGCGCCCGGGCGACCGACGTGATGAGCCTGGACCAGCAACCGAGGATCGCGGAGGCGCTGGGTTACCGGGCGCCCGACATGCTCGCCCGAGTGGAGGCGTTCATGCAGGACTACTACCGCGCGGCTCAGACGATTTTCCGCGTGTCGAAACTGGTCGAGGACCGGCTCGCTCTCTCAATCGGCCGCTCGGGCGACGGCGACAAGCGCTCCTTCCGCGACTCCCTCCTCGCGTCACGCCTCCAACGCACGAAGCGCATCGACGGCTTCATCCTCCGCGGACGCGAGCTGGCGGCGGAGAAGGCGAGCGTGTTCCGCGACGACCCGGTGCGCCTGATCCGGGTGTTCCGCCACTGCCAGACCCTCGAGGCCACTCCTGAACTACACCTCGCGGAGCTCATCCGCGCCTCGCTCGACCTGCTCTCCCCGGCGGTGACGGAGAGCAAAGACGCCAGCGTGTGTTTTCGTGCGATCCTGTCGGAGGCTGGCGCCGTCCATCCCGTCCTGAGCCGCATGCACGAACTCGGCGTGCTCGGAAGATTCATCCGTGAGTTCGACGCCCTCACCTGCCTGGTGCAGCACGAGTATTATCACCGGTACACGGCGGACGTGCACACGCTGAACGCGATCCGCGAGCTGGACCGCATCTACACGGAGGCCGAGCCGATCACCCTCAAGTACCGGGCGGCCCTGCACGAGACCGCCGACGTTTCACTGCTCTACCTCACGCTGCTGCTCCATGACATCGGCAAGGCGGAAGGCATCCGCGGCCACGCGGAGAGCGGGATGAGGATAGCGGCCCCTATTCTGGAACGATTTGGAGTGGAACCATCTGGACGTGAACTAGTTATGTTCACAATAAAAAACCATCTAGTGATGGCACGATTTTGGCAGAAGCGGGATGTAGATGACCCCAGCACGGCCGCCGCTTTTGCAGAAGTCGTCGGAGACGCCGACCGACTCCGGCACCTCTACGTGCACACCTTCTGCGACGCCCGCGGGACCGCGGCCGATCTCTGGAACGGCTACAAGGACACGCTACATACGAGCCTCTATCGTACCACCTTCGAACGGCTGAAGCTCGGTGCCGACGCCGCCGACGCCAGCCTCCAAGCCCAGATCCAAATGACGCAACAGGAGCTCATCGCCAAAACGATTCCCGGAATCAGCACCGACGAGATCAACGCGCACTTCGGGCTGCTTCCCGAGCGATACTTTGTGCACACCGACTCGTCGGAAATCGCCCTCCACATCCAGATGGTGAACCGGCTGCTGCACTCGATCACGACCACCGACTCGGTCGGCTCGCTCCGGCCCGTCATCGAGTGGAAGGACGACATCAACCGGTCGCTCACGGTGGTGAACGTGGTGACCTGGGATCGCGCCGGACTCTTCTACAAGCTCGCCGGCGCCTTCAGCGTCGCGGGCCTGAACATTCTCGGCGCGAAGGTAATATCCCGGACGGACCACATCGCGATCGACACCTTCCACGTGGTGGAGCCGGGCCGCGGACCCGTGCAGAGCGCCGCGGCGCAGGATAAATTCGCCCGCACCATCGAGGACGCGTTGATGGCCAACCGCGATCTCCTCCCCGACATTCAGGCGCAGGCCCGGAAGTTCGCCGCCACTCGTTACCTGAACACCTCGTCGGCCGAGACCCTTCAAAGCACGTTCCCGCCCACCGTGGACGTGTACCACGAGCTCTCGATGGAGCGCACGATCGTCGAAGTGCAAGCGCGCGACCAGATCGGCCTCCTTTACCGTCTGGCCAAGGTTATCTCCGATCACGGTTTCGACATCACGTTCGCTCGCATCGGCACGGAGCGGGGCGTGGCCATCGACACCTTCTATATCGAAGGCGCCAACCACGAGCCGATCTCCACCCCCGAGCGCCTCCGGGCGCTGCGGGACAGCCTGTACGAGATCATCGCCCCGCAAGCCCTTCCGGTCGCGGTTGGAGCTGGTTGATCAGGTCGCCGCGATTCAGCTGGCGGCACTCACGGCCCCGTTTTCACTCGCCAGCGCATGAGTGAGCCGGAGGCCATTGATCCGCGCGCCACGGCGGCCCTCTACCGGATCGCCCGCCTTGCCGCGTCCACCGACGATCCGGCCGGCGCCCTCAGGGAGACGCTCGCCGTCATCGTCGGCACGCTCGGGGCCGACGCAGGCTCGATCTCGTTGCTGAGTCCCGACACCGGCGACCTCGTCACCGAGGTTGAGCACGGCTACGAACGCGCCGCCGTCGCGCCCGACCAGCTGCGCCCCGGCCATGGCGTGACCGGCTGGTGCGCCCTGAACCGGCGGCCCGTGCTCGTACCGGACGTGAGACTGGAGCCCCGCTATATCGCGGTAAGATCCTCCACGCGTTCGGAGATGGCGGCTCCGATTGTGGTCCAGGATCAGATGGTCGGGGTGGTTGATCTGGAAAGCGACCGGCCAGCGGCCTTCACCGCCGCCAACCTGGAAACCCTCGGACTTCTCGCGCACGAAGCCGGCGTGGTGATGCAGCGGCTCTGGCAGCTGGGGCATCTTCGCGCAAAAGCGCGGCAACTCGAGAGCCTCATCACGGCGGGCCAGTCGCTGGTCGCGAAACTCGAGCAGCAGGAGATCCTCGCCACACTGACCCGTGAGGCCTGCCGCATGTTGGAGGCTCGCGCCTGCGTGTTCTACTTGCTGGACACCACCACGCGACGACTGCGCTGCGCCGCATCCTCCGCTGCCCCCGAGCTCCAGGTACCGGAGGGCGAGTTCGACCTCGAAGGATGCCTCTTCGCCTCACCCGTGCACACGCGGCGGCAGATCTGGTTCCAGAACCTCTGCTCCCCCGAGTTCCTCGAGATGCCCGACATGCCGCGCGGAGCGGGGCTGGGATCGGTGCTTTCGACACCCGTGGTGTTTGAGAACGACGTGCTGGGCGTGCTGGCCGTGTTTTCCGCCGGCACACACCGTTTCGACAACGACGAGAAACGCCTCTGCGCCGCGCTCGCCGGCCTCGGCGCCGTCGCGCTGCAGAACGCCCGCCTGTACGCGCGTGTCTTCCGCAGCGAGGACGTGCTGCGCAAGAACGAGCGGCTCACCACGCTGGGCCTCCTCGCCGCCGAAATCGCGCACGAGATCCGGAATCCGCTCACCGTGATCAAGCTCCTCTACGGCGGACTCGGCGGGGATTTCGCCCCGGGTGACCCGCGTGTCACCGACCTGCGCGTGATCGGCGAGAAGCTCGACCAACTCGAGGCCATCGTCACCCGCGTGCTGGGCTTCGCAAAGGCGCCGTCCAGTCTCCACTCCCGCTGGTCTCTCGCGGAGGTGATCGAGGACACCCTCGTACTGGTGCGACTGAAGCTGTCGCAACAGAAAGTCACCGTGGAGTTCCCCGCGCCGGCCCGGCCCGTGTTCGTCGAGGCCCACAAGGGCCAGCTCCAGCAGGTGCTGCTGAACCTCCTGCTCAACGCCACCGAGGCGATGCCCGCCGGCGGTTCCATCCGTCTCCATCTGCAGGTAATCGAGGGCGGCGATGCGCCGCGCGCCCGGCTGGATATCACCGACACCGGTGGCGGCGTCCCGGAATCCCTGCGGCACCGCATCTTCGATTCCTTCCTGTCGGGTCGCCCCGATGGTACCGGGTTGGGTCTAGCCATCGCCAAGAGAATCCTCGCCAGCCACCGTGGCGACATCGAGTTGGCGGCGACCAGCCCCTCCGGCACCACGATGCGCGTCACCCTGCCGCTTGCGAAGTGAGCGCGGCACCGCACGGTCCACCGGTGGAACCAACCGATCCCGGGCCCAACCGCCGTCGCCAACGCCATCAACTCGGCGTGCTCGCTTGGTTCCTGATCGCGGCGGGCCTCGTGATCCTGATGCTCGACCGGGTCCCGCTGCCGGCGCGGCTACTGACGGGATTCGTAGACCTCGTCGCCGGAGCAGGTCTTCTGGTGCTGCGGCGCCAGAAATTCCCCGACGTCAAAAAAACATCGCCTCGCTGAGCGCCATCTCGGGCTTGAGCAACGCCAGTGCGGCGCCGAGCCGGGTGGGACCCGCGCCGAAATCGGCCTCGAATTCAGCGTGGCCCGCAGCGAAGTCGCCCTTCCATCGAAACTCCTTAGCGCGGTCAGCGTAGGTGAAATCGATTTCCAGACCGTCGCCCACCGTCTCGACGCTCACGCCGGCGGAGCCCGGCTCGACTCCGCAGGCCGCGAGCCTCCGCCCCAACCAACCCGCCAAAACCCGCGCCTCCGCCGCGAACCCCGGGCCGTGCGTGACAACCACGCCCCGCAAGCCTCCGGCGATGGCCGGTGCGGGGTAGGCGGCCAGGAATTGCCCCACCCCCTGCCGCACCGGCAGGACGCGGCAGTAGGCGAGATCGCGGATCGCCGCCGGATTGGGCCACGGGAAGGAGAGCGCGTCAGCCGGCGAGCGCGCGCTGTCGATAAGCACCCGGCGGGACCGTCCGAGCAGGTAGCGATAGTCGGCCATGCGGGAACTGTCCGCAAAGGCGTGCGCCCAGTAATAGAGAGGGAGATCGGTGGAAAGGCAGGTTGAAACCTGATCCTCCAGATAAGGTCGGGCTTCGCGCGAGTAACAGAGCATCACGAATTCCACGCAGCGCCGATCCGCCGGCGAGCGCCCCAGAAAACACTCCCCGTAGACTTTGGCGCGGATCAGCGGACCCGGCACCTCGCGATGGAGAGGGCAGAGCACCACCACACGCGCCGGGTAGCGCTGCGCGAAACGCACCACGGTCCGGAACTGCTGCACCGCATCCTCAGGCGTCGTCCCCAAACCGAGATGCAGCACGAAGTTGACCTGCGTGGCCTTGGCGTCGTCGGTCGCGGTTGCTCCCGTGTCGTCGCGCCACAGATCGGCCAGACTCCGCCGGATGCGATCAACCGGCACTTCCAAGCCCGGCAAGGCGTCAAAATTCGCTGGCATGCGCCGCGTGTCAGGGCTGCCGCCAGACGTGACTGTGACGCGCTAGGAGCGCCTCCGCTCCCAGCGGACCCCAGCTACCCGCGGAGTAAGTGTCCATCCCGGCGCGTCCCGCCCCGGCCCACGCATCGAGTACCGGCGTGTAGAGCCGCCAGGAAGCCTCGGCTTCATCCCCGCGAATGAACAGCGTCCCGTCGCCCACAATGGCGTCGAGCACCAGCCGCTCGTAGGCTTCGGCGGTGTTGGAACCGAAGGTGGTCGCGTAGCGAAAGCTCATTTTCACCGGCTGGGTGCGAGTCTCAAGCCCCGGCACCTTGGTGTTGAGGATCATGCTCAGCCCTTCGTCGGGTTGCAGTTGGAACGACAGGGTGTTGCCCGAGAGGTCGAAGCGTGCGGTCTCTCCCGCGAACAACGTGCCGGGCGGGCGACGGAAATTCACCGCGATCTCCGAGACCCGGCGTGCGAGACGCTTCCCCGAACGCAAATAGAACGGCACGCCTTGCCAACGCCAGTTGTTGATCGAGAGGCGCAGCGCCGCATAGGTCTCGGTAGCCGAACCGGCTTCGATCCCCTCCTCCTCGAGATACCCCCGCACCGGTCCGCCTCCGATCATGCCGGCCGCATACTGAGCGCGTGCGACGTCCCCATCCGGCCCCGTGCCAAGCGGCTGGATCGCATTCAGGACCTTCACCTTCTCATCGCGGATCGCCTCCGGATCGAGCGAACCCGGGGGCTCCATCGCCGTGAGCGCGAGCAACTGCATCGTGTGGTTCTGGATCATGTCGCGCAGTGCGCCGCTTTGCTCGTAGTAGCCACCGCGGCCAGCCACGCCGGCATCCTCGGCCACGGTGATTTGAACGCTGTCGATGTAGTTACGGTTCCAGAGCGGCTCGAAGATCGCGTTCGCGAAGCGCTGCACCAGCAGGTCCTGCACGGTCTCCTTCCCAAGGTAGTGATCAATCCGGTAGACCTGCCGTTCCTCGAAAACGGAACCGATGACCCGGTTGAGCCCGCGGGCCGACACCAAGTCACGCCCGAAGGGCTTCTCAATCACGACCTTCGAGTGCAGGGGGCCGTGCACATGGCGCGCCGCCAGGCCGCTCGCGCCGAGATGGGTCAGGATCGGCGCGAAAACCGAGGGAGGCGTGGAGATGTAGAAAAGACACTGCAGGTCGCGCCCGAGCCCGCGCTCGATCGCCGCGATGTGCGCCGCCAACCGGTCAAACGCCGCCCGTTCATCATACCCGCCTGCGACATAGGTGGTCCGCGCCGCGACACGTTCCCACACACCGGCGTCGAGCTCCCGGCGTGAAAACTCCCGGATCGCCCCCGCCGCGAGGCCGCGGAATTCATCATCCGGGATCGCCTTCCGGCCGAAGCCCACGAGATGGAAGTCCGCCGGGAGCAGGTTGTCGTGGGCAAGGTTGTATACCGCCGGGATCAGCTTGCGCGCGGTCAGGTCGCCGGAAGCGCCGAAGATCACCACCACCGTCGGCGGGGCGCCGCGGTGCTTGCTCAGGCCGTGCAGGAAGGGATGCCGAGGGGAATCCATCATGGAACGCGCCGTATTCCTCCCGAATCCGCCGGCGCCGCAAGGGAAATGGCCCCGTGCACACGCCTGCTCATCGGCGCACGGAAAGCTCCAGGATCCGCCCGGGCAGCCAACCGGCCTTGCCGCGCAGGTCCGTCGGCCGCGTGTACTCGAGCACATGCAGCACGCCCGGAGCACCGAGGAAGACGTCAATCGGGCGTCCAAGTTGGGATAGGAAGGTCGTGGTGCGCGCGTCCCAGCCTCCGTCGGCCCGGCGCTCCAGACGGAGGTGCAGCACGTCGAAGCCGTGTTCCTCGTCCGGTCCGGGCCCCGGCAGGAAACTGCCCAGGCGTCCCATCAGGAACCCATGGCGGACCGACTCCGGCCACTCGGCGCCAAGCCAGAGCAAACCCGCGGGCGAGCTGTGCGCGTTGAAGGTAGCCGTGGGTTTCCCGTGCATCAATCCCGCCGGCCCGATGTTTCGCACCGGGAGCACGAAGCGCGCGCCCGACGGGGCGGCCGGCGTATGGGGGTACCATTTCGTTCCGGCCGGAGTGTCGCCCATCTGGTAGGGGAAGCCATGGTGCCGGGGTTCTTCGCCGGGGCCCGGCGGGATCACGTGGTCCATTTCCTCCGGCGCGTGGGCGTCAGGTCCGTTCGAGACCGTGAAAAGGTTGCCCACGCCATCCCACGCGAAGCTGTACGCGTTACGAATCCCTCGCGCGACCACCTCGATGCGCGGCGCTTCGGAACGTGGATCGAGACGCCATAGGGCCGCCGTGATGGCAGTCTCCCCGATCTTGGCGAAGTGCGCGACCTTGCCCTCCTCGCCTCCGTCGGTCCGCGAGCCGCTGCTCACGTAGAGGAAGCCGTCGGGTCCGAATCGCAGGTCGGAGATGCCGTGGTTGAAGTGGGCGTTGCCCCAAGGATAGCCGGTCTGCAGCCACAGCCGCGGATCAACCGGATCGCCCTCGGCGCTGCGGCGAGCGGTGCGGTAAATCGCCACTTCATTCGTCTCGTGGGGACGCGTCGGCACGCGCTGGTTGGTCGTGATCCACAGGCGGCCCTCCGGATCGAGCACCATACCCAGGGTCTGAAACTCTCCGGGCTTCATGCCGGGGAAGTCCCGCGGCCAGAGAATCTGCCGCAGATTTCCCGAGGCCGGATCCACCCGCCAGACCCCGCCCGCCTGACCCAGCACGTACAGCGGACCGCCGCGGCCGTCGCCCGCGAGGCGAACGCCGAAGTCGGCCAAGCGCACCACCTCCCGGATCGTGAAACCCGGCGGAGCCGGCGGCAGCGGACGGTAGTCCCCCGCCGCCTTCAGTTCCGCGAAGGTCTTGAAGGGCGTCGTGAAACGCACTTTCCGCACTTCCTCGGCGGTGACCTCTCCTCCGGGGTTACCCCAGGAATTCAGGACGAAGGTCAGCACGGAGGCGACCTCGTCGTCATCGATGATCACCGGCGGCATCTGGCCGCGGTAGGTGCGTCCGTTCACTACAATTTCCCGATTCAACCCCGCGACCACGGCGGCGATCGAGCCATCGCGATTCACAGCCAGCCAGTCGGATTTCGCCAGCGGTGGAAAGGAGTCGGCGAAGCCGTCGCCCGTGGCGCCATGACACATCGCGCACCGTGCGACATAGATGCCGCGGCCGTGTTCCAAGCCGGATGCTTCGGCCGCGGCCCCCGGCGGGGCGAAAGCAAAAAAGGCAGCCAATGTTAGCGCAGAGAATCGGGGCATACCAACGGCGCGAACGTGGCATCGAGAACACGACCGTCAACCCACTGGATCCCGCCGCTCGAAATTCCCCCACCGGGCTCGCCTTCCGAAGGACACCCACCACGCTGCGACCCGAATCATGGCTGCCGATGCTTTCATCCTGCGCGACGCCAAGGAAACAGACCTGCCGGCGATCGTGGCGATCTACAACGCGACCATTCCCGGCCGGATGGTGACGGCCGACCTCGAGCCGGTTACGGTCGACTCTCGGCGCGCATGGTTCTCCGCCCACCAGCAACCCTCGCGCCCACTATGGGTGCTCGCGGAGTCCTCCGGGAGGATTCAGGCTTGGTTGAGTTTCGATACCTTTTACCCCCGCGCGGCGTATGACGGCACGGCGATGATCGCGATTTACGTCGACCCCGGCAGCCGTCGGCAGGGCCATGGCCGGAGGTTGCTGCAGGCCGCGCTGGAGCGAGCGCCGACGCTCGGACTGCACACGCTGCTGGGGTATATCTTTGGCCACAACGAGCCCAGCCTGAGGCTCTTCGCCACGCACGGATTCGAGCGCTGGGCGCACCTGCCGCGCGTGGCGGTCCTCGACGGAGCTGAACGCGACCTGGTGATCGTGGGACGGCGAGTGGCGCCGTGACTTGACCTGAAAATGAACCTTCGTCCCTTCGCGCTCTTTCTCACGCTCGCCGGCATTTGTCCGGCCGCCGAATCCGCTTCCAACGCCTCCCCGATGAAACCCTCCTACGGACTCGTGATCCACGGCGGCGCCGGCGTGATCACCCGCGAGAAGCTCAGCCCCGAGCTCGAAACCCGCTATCGCGCGGACCTAGCCCGGGCGCTCGACGCCGGCCACGCCGTGCTGTCCGGGGGGGGCGTCGCCCTCGATGCCGTGGTCGCGGCGATCCGCGTGCTCGAGGACTCCCCGCTATTCAACGCCGGCCATGGCGCGGTGTTGAACGCGGAGGGCAAGTGCGAGCTCGACGCATCGATCATGGACGGCCGCACGCTCGCCGCCGGAGCGGTGGCGGGAGTTTCGCGCGTGCGGAATCCGATCACCCTCGCCCGAGCCGTGATGGAGCGCTCGCCGCACGTCATGTTCGCCGGCACCGGCGCAGAGCGCTTTGCAGAGCAGGTCGGCGGAATCGAGCTGGTCACCAACGAGTACTTCCAAACCGAACGCCGGCGGGAGGAACTCCGGCGCGCACAACAGAAGGAGAAGGAGCAGTCCAACCGCCGCGCCGCGCTCGGCGGCCCATCAGGCCCGCTCTTCGCGACCATCGACGAGAACGACTCCCTCGACGTCGAGCGGAAGTACGGGACCGTCGGGTGCGTCGCCTTGGATAAGAACGGGAACCTCGCGGCCGGCACCTCCACGGGTGGCATGACAAACAAGAAGTTCGGGCGCGTCGGCGATTCGCCCATCATCGGGGCCGGCACCTACGCCGCCAACGCCACGTGCGCCGTCAGCGCCACCGGCCATGGCGAGTTCTTCATCCGCGTCGGGGTGGCGAGGGACATCGCCGCCCAGATGGAATACAAGGGCGCACCCATCGCCGAGGCGGCCGCCGCCACGATCGCGAAAGTCGGGGCGCTCGGTGGCGACGGCGGGGTGATCGCAATCGATCGCCACGGCAACGTCGCCCTGCCCTTCAATACCCCAGGCATGTACCGCGGCCACCGCCTCGAGGGCCGGGACGCGGAGATCGCGATTTTCCGCTGAAGCCCGTCAGGTCGCGAGCAGCCGGTCGAAACGGGCCAAGACCCGATCCCGCCCCAGGACGCGCATCATGCCGGTGATGCTGGGGCCAACGTTGGTGCCAGAAAGCGCAAGCCGGGCCACTCCCTGGTAATCGCCGAAGCCGAAGCCCCCCCGGTTGGCGAGCGCCTTGATGGCTTCCTCGATCGCCGTGTCGCTCGAGAAATCCATCGCGGCCAGCTCCGCGCGCAACTCGCGCAGCCGCGCGGCCGGGTCGCCCTTGGCCAAGACCTTCTCGCGCACCTTGGGATCGATCGCAAAATCCTCCGTGAAGAAATATCCAGCGTACGCGGGCAGTTCCTCCAAGCCCTTCAGCTTTGGCTGGCAGAGCAGCATCACCTCGCGGAAAAACGCGGCGTCGGCCGCGATGGCAGCGCGGGCCGCCGGCTCCTCACGGCGGGCCAGGTTTTCGCGCGCCAGAGCCACGAAGCGGTCGGCCGGCAACTCGAGCAGGTAGGCCATGTTCATGTGGGCCAGCTTACGGTCATCGAAGCGCGCGTTGCTCTGGTTGACCCCGGGCAGATCGAACAGGCGGATGATTTCCTCGATCGGCATCTTTTCGCGATCATCGCCCGGATTCCACCCGAGCAGGCACAGGAAGTTGACCAGCGCCTCGGGCAGGTAGCCGCGCCGCTGATACTCCTCGATCAGCGCCCCTTGGTCGCGCTTCGACATCTTGCCCGGACCGTTCTGTTTCAGGATGAGCGGGATGTGGGCGAAGGCCGGCGGCGTGACGCCGAAGCCCTCGTACAACCGCACGTGCTTGCTCGTGTTCGAGAGGTGGTCCTCGCCACGGATGATGTGCGTGACGCCCATCGCGATGTCGTCGACGACGTTCACGAGGTGGAACACCGGATTACCATCCGAACGCACGATGACGAAGTCCTCGTCCTCCATGCGCTCCACCCGGCCGCGGATACGATCCTCGATCACGACGGGCGCGCCCTTAACTTTGGTCACGGTTTTTTTGCGGTGCTCGTCGAACACCTCGTGACGCTCGCCCTCGAGGCGGAACCAGATGGCGCCGTCTTTCTCGTAGGCGCGGCCGGAGTCGCGCAGGCGTTGGACGTATTCGCGGTAAATGTCCCCACGCTCGCTCTGCCGGTACGGACCGCGGTCGCCGCCCCCGCTGCCGGAGAAACGCGGACCCTCATCCCAATTCAGACCGAGCCACGTGAGGCTTTCGTAGATCAGGCTGAGGAACGCCTCGCTGTTGCGCTCCTTGTCGGTGTCCTCGATCCGCAGGATAAACGTGCCGCCGGTGTGACGGGCGTACAGCCAGTTGAACAGCGCAGTGCGGGCACTGCCGATGTGGAAGAAACCGGTGGGACTGGGCGCGAAGCGCACTCGGACGTTGGACATGGCGGAAAGGATGAAGCGGCGGATACCGGCGCCGAAACGATAGGTTCCGCCCGCAGCCCCGCGGCTGTCAAAGACTCTGTCCTTGCGTGAGGGAGGTCGCAGACGAGACTCCGACGGTGACTTTCATTCCATGAGCATCGACTGGCTCAAACTGCTCGGTGCGCTTGCTCTGCTCCTGACTCCGGCCGCCGTCTTTCACGGCCACCGGGTCCAATACCGAGACCTGACGCGCGATTGGGACGGTTACTGGGGCCGGACGTTGAGACTTTGGACGCACGGTTTTGATCTGATCCGCGCTTTTGCCGGAGCCTGGCTCCTGATGGAGGCAATCGCGCGCGCACCGGACGCGCAGGGCCTCATGAAGTACGTCCCGCTGGCGTTAAGGGGGATGATCCTATGCGCGGCGACCATCCTGCAGACGATGGTCTGCAAGGAACACGATGCGATGAACGCCCCCATCGCGTTTGCGATCGGGCTGACGATCACCCTGCTTCCACCGCACGCGGCGCTACCGGGATTGATCGTGGCCTTCCTCTTCGCCTACGGCACCCACCTACGTGCCGCGTTCTTTCCGGTGCTGGCCATCACGTCCGCGGGCTTCGGGGCGCTCTTCCTAAGGGGGAAACTTTCACTAGACGTCGCCGGAGCAGGCACCGCGTTGATTCTTCCGGGGCTGCTGCCGGTGCTATTCTCCCGCCATCTCGTCTGTCCGTATCTGGCCCGCAAATCATCCTCGGCGAAGAACGCCTGATCAACAGAACGACCGCAGCCGCTCGATTTCGGCCGCGCGGGCGGGATCTTCCGCCAGATTGGCCTGCTCGAGTAGGTCCCGCTCGAGGTCGAAAAGCAGCCACGGCGCGCCTTCCGGTCCCAGCACGAGTTTGCGCTCCGCCGTGCGGACGCCGCGCCAAACGCGATCGCACTGCTGAGGCAGCGCCACAACCGAAGGCATCGAGATCCGCGCGTGACGGCGGTTGATTTCCGGGCGTTTTCCGGCCGCGAGGCCACGCGTGATCTCCGGCAGGTCGACCAATGACAGAGCCCCGCGGTCACGGCGCGCGCCCAAACCGGGCGATCGTACGAGCAATGGAACCCGAACGCTCTCCTCGTGCGGCCAGCCCTTTCTGAAAAGTCCATGCGCTCCATGCATGTCGCCGTGCACCGAAGTGAAAACCACCGCGCAACGGTCCGGATCAATTTTCTCCAGCAGGCGCCCGATGGCGCGGTCCGTCGCCTCGAGGTGAGCGTGATAGCCTGAGAGCTCCTTTCGCGCCTTTGCCTCTGCCGCCGCCGGCACATTCGCCGGCAGCCGCATTTCAGCGGGGTCGCGCGGGGCCACCCCCGCCGCCGGAGCATCGTAGGGCGGGTGCGGAGGCTCGAGGCTCACCACGCAGAATGCGGGCGACCCTTTCGCGGAAACGAGCCATGCGGCCGCACGCTCGCAGACGACGTCACTCTGGTAACCGAAAAACCGCCGGGGCTCGTCGATTCCGGTTCCGTGCAGCCACGGGTCATTGAGTTGAAACCCGCCCTCGAAGCCCTGCCAATGCGCGAACCCGCCCCGCGCGCCCTCCGCCACCCGCAGGCGCGCGTGCGCCTCACCCACCAGGGGCATGTCGTTCGGCTTTTCGGCCAGATGCCATTTGCCGAAGAATGCCGTACGGTAACCGTCTTCACCCAAGTCATGCGCTATGGTCCGTGCGTTCCGGGGAAGCGGGTCGAAATAGTCACGCACGCCGTTTTCGGGAGAGGGAATGCCGGTGAGAAGCGCGGCGCGCGCGAAGGGTCCGAACGGATGCGGCGTCACCGCCTCCGTGAAATCAACCGCCTCCGCCGCCAGCGCGTCGAGCGCCGGGGTGCGCGCGTCGGGATCCCCCGCGTAGCCGCACGTCCGTGCCCGCCACTGCGTGGTCAGGATCCAGAGGATATTTGGGGGTGCCATGCTTGGTACGCCAATAAGGCGCTCCGGCCTCCCGACGTCGAAATCCAATTGCCACGCTCCGCCGCGGGGCTTCGCCTCCTCCGCCCCCCCAACGATGAACCCCTCGCTCCGCTCCGCCGCGCTCGCTCTTCTCACCGCCCCGGTCTTTGCCGCTGCCCCCGTCCCGCTCTCGATCGGTCCCGCGTTCTACGGCGATCCGCCCGACGAAACCCACCCGTGGGGAATCCACGACCGCAACCGGCCGCAGCCGCCGCGGGTCGTGGCCGGCACTCCCAGCCTGCCAGGCCAACCCGGCCGTCCGCCAGCCGATGCCATCGTGCTCTTCGACGGCAGCGCCAGTGCGCTCGCCAACTGGGAGTCGGACGGGAAGGAGGGAGGTCCCACCAAGTGGATCGTGCGGGATGGCGCCCTCGAGTGCGTGCCGAAGTCAGGTTACATCCGATCCAAGGCGCGGTTCGGCGACTGCCAGTTGCATGTTGAATGGGCTGCGCCGCGCGAGGTTAAGGGCAATAGCCAGGGCCGAGGCAACAGCGGTATTTTCCTGATGGGCCTCGTCGAGGTGCAGGTCCTGGACAACCACGAGAACCCGACCTATGCGGACGGTTTCGCCAATTCCGTCTACGGCACCAACCCGCCGCTCGCTAACCCGCTGCGCCCGCCCGGTGAGTTCCAGCAGGTGGACATAATTTTTCGTCGTCCCGTTTACCGGGACGGGCGGGTCGTGGACCCCGGTTATCTCACCGTATTCTGCAACGGCGTCCTCGTGCAGGACCACACTCCATTGGAAGGACAAGGCGGACATATGCGGCGCACCAAGCCGGGGCCGTTCCCGGAAAGCGGCCCGCTGAAACTGCAGGACCACGGGAATCCGGTCCGTTTCCGCAACATCTGGTACCGGCCTTTGCCGCCTCGCTCATCCGAGGGCGGCACCGACGGCGCGCTCACTCCCGCCGCGACCACCGCCAAGCGCCGCGCGACCGCGGCGGACCTTCGGTCGGACGCCGAGCAACGCCAGGGAACCGAGCGTCTACTACGGCTGGCGGAGTCGCTGGTCTACGAGTCGGAACCCGCCGCCACCAAGCGCGTGGAGGAACTCGCGACCACCTACACGATCGGACTCAAGGGACTGCCCTCGACCGAACTGGAGTCCCGCAAGGGCGAAATCCTCGGCGTGCTCCGCGCGTTCCGCTATCTTATCAAGCACGGTAAGTTGGCCGCCGGCTCGGCGCCGCAGAGGGAATTGGAGCGCATCGAGCGCGCGCAGGCCTGGGAGGAGAAGAAGAAGTAAGGCCGTCGTCGCGCTCCGCGCTCCGGCGGCAGTATTTATTTGCGGGTCCTCCGGACGGGAACCACGTTCCGCGGCTTCCCGGATGACCCTCCGTATCGTCCACTACAACAAGCCGGTCCTGCGCACCAAAGGTGCGCGGGTGACGACCTTCGATCCCGCCCTCGCGCGCCTGGCCGCCGAGATGGTGGAAACCATGCACGAGGCGGAAGGAATCGGCCTCGCCGCGCAACAGATCGGCCATGCCCTCCAGCTTTGCGTCGTCGACCTGCGCGGCGCCGATGCGAAGTTTTCCTGGGAGTTGGACGGCGCGCGGCCACCGCTGGAACTGTTCATGCCCATGACACTGGCCAACCCGGCCGTCACGCCGGTGAAGGGCACTGAAGTCACCTCCTACGAGGAGGGATGTCTCTCCTTTCCGGGCATCCGGGGCGATGTGCTACGGCCCGACGCGATCCGGGTGACATTCCAGGACGAGCGCGGCACTCCGCATCAGCTTTCCTGCGACGGCCTTTTTGCGCGCTGCATCCAGCACGAGGTCGATCACTTGAACGGCGTGCTCTTCATCGAGCGCATGGACAAAAAAGTCCGCGCCGGAATCGACGATGCGGTGAAGATCCTCGCGAAGGAAACCAAGGCCGCCGGCCGCAAATAACCCAGCATGAGCCAGCCCCAGAAATCCGACGGCATGAATTACGCCCCGCAGGGCAAGCCGAGCCCCGTGGTGCAGCCGGGTGACTTCGTCTTCGCCGCGGCGCACCTCGACCACGGCCACATCTACGGTCAGTGCAACGGACTCCTCGAGGCGGGCGGAGAGCTGCGCTGGGTTTACGACCCCGATGCCTCCAAGGTGGAGGCGTTCCGAACGCGCTACCCTCAGGTGCGTGTGGCACGTTCGCTGGACGAGATTTTAGCCGATTCCGCCGTACGTCTCGTGACCGCCGCCGCGGTCCCCTGCGACCGCGGTCCGCTCGGCATCCGCGTGATGGAGGCCGGCAGGGACTACTTTACCGACAAGACTCCGTTCACGTCCCTCGAACAACTCGACGCCGCGAAGGCCGCGGTCGCCCGCACCGGTCGCAAGTACATGGTGTACTTTTCCGAGCGCCTGCACGTGGAGGCCGCGATGTACGCCACGGATCTGGTCGCCGCCGGCACCATCGGCCGCGTGATCCAGGTGATCGGCCTCGGTCCGCACCGCCTCGGCAAGGCCGGCCGGCCCGCGTGGTTCTTCGAACGCGCCAAGTACGGCGGCATTCTCACCGACATCGGCAGCCATCAATTCGAGCAATTCCTCACCTACACCGGCGCCACCGACGCAACTGTCACGCAGGCCGCGGTGGGCAATTTCGCCAATCCCGACAAGCCGGAGTTCGAGGACTTCGGCGAGGCCTCGCTGCTCGGCGACAACGGCTCCTCGAATTACATCCGCGTCGACTGGTTCACCCCGGCCGGACTCTCCACGTGGGGCGACGGCCGCACCGTGATCCTGGGCACCAAAGGTTACCTCGAACTGCGCAAGTACGTCGACGTCGCGCGCGACCGCACCGGCGATCACGTCTACCTCGTGGACGACGCCGGCGAGCACCACTTCCACGTCGCCGGCAAAGTCGGCTTCCGGTTTTTCGGACAGCTGATCCTCGACTGCCTCAACCGCACTGAAAAGGCCATGACCCAGGCGCACGCCTTCAAGGCGGCCGAGCTCTGCCTCCGCGCCCAACTCGCCGCCCGCCGGATCGCCTGAGGTCGCACCATGGCCTCGATCTCGACGCGAAAAGGGGACGACGGCACCACGGGACTCCTCTACGGGCAACGGGTGGAGAAGGACCATCCACAGATCGAGGCGGTGGGTGCGCTCGACGAGTTGAACACCTCCCTCGGCGCCGCGAAGACGGTCCTCGTCGGCCACTCCCGGGAGGCGGAGGTGCGCGTCCTTCTCGAGACGGTGCAACGCAACCTCGTCGCGCTGATGGGCGAGATAGCCTGCGCCGAATCCGACGCGTCGCGTTACGCGGCATCCTCCTTCATCAAGGTCGCGGCGGCTGATATCGCGCGCCTCGACGAGGCGGTTGCGACCCTCGAGTCCCGCGGCCTGCGTTTCGACGGCTGGGCGACGCCGGGCGCCAACCCGCTTTCGGCCGCACTGGATGTCGCGCGCACCGTCTGCCGCCGCGCCGAGCGCCGGCTCACTGCTCTGCCAAGGACCGGCCGCCACGTGCGTCCGGAGTTGCGGCAGTTTATCAACCGCCTAGCGGATCTCCTTTGGCTGCTCGCCCGCGAGGCGGAGCAATGAGCGCAGCACGAACCGTTCCGCGCGCTTGAACCGCCGCGAACGGACACCCACGCTTCCCCCAATGCCCGTCGCCCTGATCGTTCTCGTACTCGCCGCCGGCTGGCGGATCGCCGCGATCCACTTCCCCGCCCTCGCCAACGTGACGCCCCTCATGGCGCTCGTACTCTGCGGAGCCGTCTATTTTCCCGCGCGCCGCCTCTGGATCGCACCGCTCGCTGCGCTCGTGTTGTCGGACCTTTATCTCGACCATCACTACGCCGCCGCCGGTGACACGTGGGCGTGGACCAGCGCGCTGGTGCGCACGCTCTGCTTCGTCGCCGCCGTGCCGATCGGTCTGGCGGTCTCCCGCCGGCGCAACTGGGGGTCGCTGCTCACCGCGACCCTCACCGGTTCGGTTCTTTTCTACCTCGCGACCAATACCGACGCTTGGCTGCGCGATCCCGCTTACGCTCGCACTGCCGCCGGTTGGTGGCAGGCGCTCACCGTCGGGCGCCCCGAGTTTCCGCCCACGCTGCTCTTCTTCCGCAACACCCTAGTCGGTGATCTCGTGTTCACGGGCCTTTTCGCCGCGGCAATGGAATTTGCCGCGCGGCGGGCCAGGCGGGCCGACGCGTTGGAAGGCGTATCGCGCGCCTGAGGCTTTCGCTAGATCACGAAGGCGTGCGTGCCATGCCTTTGATGGGGTGTGAAACGGCGCGGTGGGATGGTTCCACCACGGAGGCGCCAAGGACACAGAGGACGGAGCAAATCCGGAAATCAGGAACGCGGGATGACTCCTGAGAGCTCCTTGAACTGCGACCATCGCGTTGGGAGAACGATTCAATGTATCCAACGCTACATCGGAACCCTCCGCGGCTGGCGGCCGCGGCTAAACGGTCGGCGTTCAGAGAACGGGTTTCCGTGTTACTCGGTTTCCGTGCCGCACGCGGGCGCAGCGGCTCGGTTTCGTGCGTTTGGTGTGTTTCGTGACCCCAAGGCCTTCCCTTGCGGCGGAGCCGCACCGGGTCACCCGCCCTCGCGGTTGCGCGGGTGGAAACGGGCGTGCTGGTCGACGATCCGTCCGGGGTCGACCGCCGTGTAGATCTGCGTGGTCGAGATGCTCGCGTGCCCGAGCATTTCCTGGATCGCCCTCAGGTCCGCCCCGCCGCCGAGCAGGTGCGAGGCGAACGAATGACGCAGAGCATGGGGTTTCACGGTGTCGGGTATACCCGCGCGCCGGGCGTGTTTCTTCACGATCATCCACACCGCCACGCGTGAGATCGGACGCCCGCGATGGTTCAGGAAAACGTGGCTGCCGGTGTGCGTCCGGACCAGCCCGGGCCGGCCGGCGGACAAATACGTTGTGAGCGCGTCGCAGGCGCGCCCACCGACCGGCACGACCCGCTCCTTCGAGCCCTTGCCGAGCACGCGTACCAAGCCCTCATTCGGGTCGACCTCTTGGATCCGCAAGGCGACGAGCTCGGATACGCGCAGTCCGCTGGAATAAAACAGTTCGAGAATCGCGCGGTCGCGCAGGGCGAACGAGCCCCCGCCCGACGGCGCCTCCACGAGTTTCGCTATGTCCGCCGGCGGCAGCGTGCGCGGGATGCGGCGGCCCGGCTTCGGGCCGGTGAGCAACGCAGTGAAGTCGTCGTCACGGCGACGCTCGCGCACAAGGTGACGGGACAGCATGCGCAGCGCGGAGAGTTTCCGCGCAAGGCTCGTCGCACGGTAGTCCGCCGCGCCGAGGGAACTGATCCATTCGGAGGCGAGCGCGGGCGTGACCGCGAGCCAGCCGCCCGCGCCACGGGCGTCGAGGAAATCCGCGGCCTGGTCGAGGTCGCGCCGGTAGGCGGCGAGCGTGTTGGCCGAGAGGCCGCGCTCGAGGCCGAGATACGCGAGGAAGGATTCGGTGTCGGCCGCGAAGCGCTCCGGCGCGCGGCTGTGGTCGGACCGCATGGGCGAAAAAAAGACGCCCCGCGGAGGGGGCGTCGACGCGATTCGGGGACGCGGATCAGTAGTGACGCCGCCGCGGCATGGGCGGGGGAGGCGGAGTGGACTCCTTCATGCGGAAGGTGATCCGGGCCTTCTCGAGATCGTACGGACTCATCTCCATCTTCACCATGTCGCCGGCGGCGATCTTGATGAAGTTTTTGCGCAGCTTGCCCGAGATGTGGGCAAGGACGACGTGGCCGTTGGCCAGCTGCACCTTGAACATGGTTCCCGGGAGGACCGCCACCACTTTGCCCTCCACTTCTATCGCATTCGCATCAGAGGCCATGGGCGGCAGTACGGGAAGAGGTGTTCGGCATAGGTGGCTTTGGCAAAAGCCCTTGTAAGCCAGAGAGCCACCTCTCTAGTCAAGGATTCCCTCCGCGGAGCCGATGCCCGAAAGCCAGCCCGACCTCCCCTGCCCGTTCGAAAAACGGTTCCCCTCGCAGCTGATCCGCGACGACACGTTCTTCATGGCGCACGCCTACAACCAGGCGATAGATGCCTGGCGGCGCGACGAGGTGCCCATCGGGGCCGTCATCGAGATCGGCGGCGAGATCGTGGCCTCCGCGCACAACACCGTTGAGGGCGTCCGCGACCCCACCGCGCACGCCGAGATGCTCGCCTTGACCCAGGCCGCAAGGCACCTGGGCGACTGGCGCCTCGAGGGCGCGACCGTCTACGTCACCAAAGAGCCGTGTCCGATGTGCTCCGGGGCGATGCTGATGTCGCGCGTCCGCCGCGTCTGCTACGCCGTTCCCGACCCCAAGATGGGATGCCTGGGCGGTGCCACCAACCTGAACGACCTGCCGCGGGTGAACCACCACCTAGAGCTCACGGCCGGCGGTGTCATGGAAGATGAGTGCCGCCAGCTCCTGCAGACCTTTTTCCGGCTGAAACGCGGCCCCGGCGGGCCGGACGCGCCCGGCCAAGGTTGACGCCCTCCAGGGCCGGTGCATGTTCCCCGACTCGTTTTTCCACCGACCAGATCACCAAAGAAACAACCCACCATGGCCTACGAACTCCCGAAGTTATCCTACGCCCCGACTGCCCTCGAGCCGCACATCGACGCGCGCACGATGGAGATCCACCACGGCAAGCACCACAACGCGTATGTCACCAACGCGAACAACCTTCTGAAAGACCACCCGGCCCTCGCCGCGCTGGACGTCAACGCGCTGATCGCCGACCTCTCCAAGGTTCCGGAGGCCATCCGTGGCGGCGTGCGCAACAACGCCGGCGGCCATAGTAATCACGCGTTCTTCTGGAATATCATGGGCCCCGGGAAGGGCGGCGCCCCCAAGGGCTCCCTCGCTTCGGCCATCAGCGGCACCTTCGGCGATTTCGATAAATTCAAGGCCGCCTTCGCGCAGGCCGCCGCGACGCGCTTCGGCTCAGGATGGGCCTGGCTGTACGTCGGAGCGGACAAGAAACTCGCGATCGGCTCCACCGCCAACCAGGATAGTCCGCTGATGGGCAAGGTCGTCGCCGGCATCGAGGGCAAGCCCATCCTCGGGCTCGATGTGTGGGAACACGCCTACTACCTGAATTTCCAGAATCGCCGCCCCGACTACGTCACCGCCTGGTGGAACGTCGTCGACTGGGACGCCGCTGAGGCCAACTACCAGGCCGCGATCAGCTGAATCACCCGCCACCCTTTCCTGAAAGGCCGCGCCAGAAAGCGCGGCCTTTTTATTTTCCCACTCCGTCCTCAGGGATTCCAGACGCTGGCCTGCATTGCCTGGGAGTCGACGCCGCCGAGGCGCGTGCTGTTGCCGGTTTCGGTGTCGAGAACGCAGAGGTAGCTCGAATTGCGGTCGCGCGCGGTGTACACGATGTGGCGACCGTCAGCTAGCCAACTGGGCTCCACTCCATCGAAGCTGGCCTTCGAAACGACTTTTCCGGCACCGGCCGCGAGATCGTACACGGCGATCTGGTACTGGCGGCCGACGCGCACCGTGCAGGCGATCTTGTTGCGATCGGTCCGGCTCCAATCCGGCTCCGCCGCATAGGTGCTGACGCCGATCGACAGCCGGCGGGGCGCACCGCCCGCAGCCGACATGACGTAAAGCTGCGGCCCCGGCTCCATCGCGAACACGATCTGGCTGCCGTCGGGCGACCAGCACGGGGAAGACTTGACCGCGTCGGACCGCGTCTTGCGGGAAGGCGAGCGTCCCTGCGCGCTGGTCACATACAGGTCCGGCGCGCCCTCGCCGGTCATGATCACGGCCAACTGGCGTCCGTCGGGGCTGAAACGCGCGCCGCTGTTGGTGCCCCGGAAACTGATAAGCGTCTCGCGGGCACCAGTCGTCACATTCGAAGCGAAGACATCGGGCGCGTTCGAGCGGAAGAAACTCGTGTAAACCACGCGCGTGCCGTCCGGAGCCCAGCGGGGTGTCAACACGTGCGCCCCGTCACGAGTGAGCTGTTTGGCCTCGCCGAGGAATAGATCCGAAGTGAACACCTCCCCGCGCCCGCTGCGCCGGGAAACAAACGCGAGACGGGCCGCGAAAAAGCCCCGCAGGCCGAGACCGTTGGTTTTTTCCACCGCGACGTCGGCGGCCTTGAGGAGGGCCTGTCGCGGTGAGGAGGCCGACACGACCTGGGAGTGCACGGCGGCGCCGGAGGCGCGGGCGATGTCGACCTTCACCTGGTTCGCACCCGCCGGTGAGAAGCGCAGGTCAAACGCATGCCCCGAGGCCACGACCCGGTAGCGGCCGTGGGCGTTGAACGCGGTCTGGGCAAGGGCCTGCAACTCGGGAGTCGCACCGGTAACCCGCACCGCGATCGCGGCGTTGTTCACATTGACCCTCACCTCACCGATGTTGCGGGCGCCCTGGCCCCGTGCGGCGGGCAGCAGGGTGGCGAGGGAGACGAGAGCGAGGATCAGGCGGGAGGGAATTCGCATGGCGTAGAAGACACGGATTTGGTTCGGGGCATTTCTATTTGCGCCGCATCGCGGCATAACAACCTTTAACTGCTTCCGCCAACGCCGTGACCACCGAACAGATCAAGGAACTCCTCAAACAGGTGAAATATCCAGGCTTCAGCCGCGACATCGTGTCGTTCGGCCTGGTCCGCTCCGCGGGATTCCTCGACGGCACCGTGAAGGTAGCCCTGAGCCTTACGACGACCGACAGCAAGGCGCCCCTTCAGATTAAGGCTGACGTGGAGCGCGTCCTGAGAGGACAGCCCGGGGTGAAGGACATTCTCGTGGAGATCGCGGTCGCCGCAACCCGGCCGGCGGCAACTCCCGCAGGGGCAGCCGGGGGGAACCTCGGCGGTAACAGCGGATCCCCGAAGGGGATCAAGCACTCCATCGCGATTGCCTCGGGCAAAGGTGGCGTCGGCAAGAGCACGTTTGCCGTCAACCTCGCCTGCGCCGCGGCGCAGTTGCTCACCGCCCGCGGCCGCGCGGGCCGGGTCGGACTGATGGATTGTGACATCTACGGCCCGAGCGTGCCGTTGATGATGGGGCTGAGCGGCCGACCTGAGGTGGAGGGCGACGGTGCCGAGGCCATGCTCATCCCGATGGAGTCGCACGGGGTGAAGGTCATGAGCATGGGTTTTCTGGTCGACGACAACACCCCGGTCATCTGGCGCGGACCGATGATCATGAAAACCGTGCAGCAGTTCGTGCAGAACGTGAAGTGGGGAGAGCTCGACCTGCTCCTGATTGATCTGCCCCCTGGAACGGGAGACGCTCAGTTATCCCTCGTGCAAACCCTGCCGCTCGACGGTGCGGTGCTGGTTACCACCCCCCAGGCCGCCGCCACCAACGTGGCGCGCAAGGGTGGCCTGATGTTCCAGAAGGTGAATGTCCCTCTGCTCGGCGTGGCGGAAAACATGAGCCACTTCACCGATCCAGCCGGAAACCGCCACGCACTCTTCGGCACGGGCGGCGGCCTGGTGACCGCCGAGAAGCTAGGCACCGACCTGCTAGGCCAAGTTCCATTGATGCCGGAGATTCGTTCCGGGGGAGACCGCGGATCACCAGTGGTGGTGGAGCACCCCGAAGGCGAGGCCGCCGGAGTGTTTCGGGAGATTGCGAGCGCCCTGCTCGCACGAGTCGAAAACCGCAAAACTCCGGCAATCTGAGTGCGGCGCCGGAATTGACAGGCTCTGCTTAGTCCTACTCCCTTCAGGCGCTGCATGTCCCAAAGCGCTCCAGAGTCGCCGACGTCTCGCGAGTTTGTGAAACAGTCGAGCCTCTACCAGGAGTTCCTGGCGGAGCGGGAGGAGATCCTGAGGCACAAATGGCTGGAGTCGGAGCGGCTGGGTTACGACATCGGGTTCGAACGGGCGCTCTTGGATTGGATCCGCAAGCATCGCGAAGGATGGCGGGCCGCTCGTCGTCAGCAAAACCCGATCTCCTCCGGACAATCCTCCTCGCCGTTTAACTCACCCGAAACCTCCGGAACTGGTTCGGTTGCCTGATAGGGCACACGGGCTTTCCCGTGGCAGGCACCTTGGCTGCATCCACGATGCGCCGAGTGATCGGGCCGGTGAATCAAGCCGGAAACGGAGTCGCGATGCACCCTCGCAGACGACGCCCGCGGATTTACGGAAAGGAAAAAGCCGGGCGAGCAGCCCGGCTTTTAAGTTATTCAACCTGAAAGGGATTCTTACTTGATCTCCTTGTGCAGGGTGTGGCGCTTGAGGTGCGGGTTGTACTTCTTCTTCTCGATGCGCTCGGTGACCGTCTTCTTGTTACGGAAGGTAAGGTAACGGGAAACGGGTTTCCCTTCCTTCTTGGCCTCGGTGCACTCCAGGATGACTTGCTCTTGCATGGTGTTGAAAAGGTTAAGGATCGGAGGAAACCGGCGGTAACGGGCGGCGCAACCCCAAACTAGCGCTTCTCCGCGGGCGCCGCATCAACGGCCGGGCGCGGCGATGTAGCTTCAGTCACCGCCGGCACGACTGGCGCCACCGGCCGGCCGAAACCATCGGCCTCGTGGGCCGGATTAGCTTCAATCCGGGCGATCTTCGTCTGCTGGGTAACCCTACCGTCGATCGTAAGCGTGATCGTGTGCGGCAGCAGCACGCCTTCCACCGGACGATAATCGGTGTAGTGCGTGGACACCCGCACCGCGCGCCCACCTGCGCTCTCCCGCTGCTCCACCCGCATCAGCACAAGGTGGGTCTCCTCATCCAAGAAGAGCGTGAACGTCTCCACCAAGCGGCGCGTGACAAGGACGCGCAGGGTCTTGCGACCTTCGACGTCCAACTCACCCGCGAAATCAAACGTGAACCCCCTCGCCTCTCCCGCCACCAGAGGATCGTCGAACTCCGCGTCCGACATGAAGGTGCGTGCCGCCCCGGTGGCCATGTCCCGATAACGCGGCGGCCATGCCGCGGTATCAAACTCCCAGGGAGCCGAAACGCCGTCCCATCCCTGAATGAGCGTACGTCCTCCCCGCTCCGTCTCGATCCGCACCTGCACGGGACGTGCGGCAAGCATCGTGAACCTCACCTGCGCTCCCGTGGCGGAGAGCACGTGCCCGTCGGCGCGGAACGACCGCAAGGCCTCGATCCGTTCACGTCCGCCAAGCGCCGCGAGGTGGATCTCCGTGATCTCCGCGATGCGGTCGGCGCGGGCGCCGGGGAGAAGCACACCGAGGAACAGCACGATGAGAAGGCGAGCCATCCCGGAACCGTGCCGACCACGGCGGGTTGGCACAAGCCCGTCGCTGGTCCATCCGTGTCGACACACCGGCGCACGGCGTTCTGACTTCCACCTGCAACCCGCTTGTCCGCCGCTGTCACCCGCATTCTTTCCGACCTCCACTATGGCGAGCACGCGAGCCGCGTGTCCCGTCTAGCGCAGTTGCGTCCGCTGCTCGACGGTGCCGACCGATTGGTGTTGAACGGGGACACCCTCGATACCCGACCCGGACGAGACGCGCGCTACTCGGCCGTCTGCCGGAACGAAGTGGCGGAGTTTTTCCGCGAAAACGCGCCGACGACGGCTTTCATCACGGGAAACCACGATGCCGACCTGAGCGCTAACCATGAGCTGGAGCTCGCCGAGCGGAAGGTGTGGGTCACGCACGGCGACATCCTTTTCGACAACATGGTCCCTTGGGGCCGGGACGCCGTCGCGGCGGGCCGGCGGATCGCCGCCTTACGCGCCCGTGAGCCGGATCCGGAAAACCTCCGCATAGAGCGTTTGCTGCAAATCCATCGGTGGGTGGCCCGGGATATCCCGCAACGTCATCAAGCGGAGCGAGACCGGCTCCGCTTCATCGCACGCTACCTCGCGGACACGATCTGGCCGCCGCACCGGGCCTTTCTGATTCTCGCCGCCTGGCGCACCTTGCCAAAGCGGGCGGCAGCTCTCGCCCGCCGACACCGGCCCGACGCACGTTTCATAGTCACCGGCCACACACACCGGCGGGGAATCTGGCGGCAACTGGACGGCCGGCTGGTCATCAACACGGGCTCCTACACCCTCCCCCTTGCGCCCGCGGCAGTGGACGTGAGGGATGACTCAGTGACCGTCCGCGAGATCGTTTTGCGCTCCGCGGAATTCCGCTTCGGCCGGACGCTAGGAGCGTTTCCGCTCGCCGCGCCGGCGACGGGCGCGGAAACACTAGGGCCATGAGCATCGTGTTCGGCTGGTGGAACCGGGATGAAGAGGGCCGCAAGTTCGAGGTGAGCGCCGTCGTGCACGGCGGAAACATCGAATGGACGCGCCATCAGGGCCACCACACCCCGTGGCAACCGTACGAACCGAACGACGACGATCGCGCGCGTCTCATTGCCGAGGCGGAACGCCGCCTCCCCCGGAGGCTGATCACGAAAAGGCAATTCGAGGAGATCCAGCGCCTCAGTGAAAACGAGGGGCCGGGCGGGATTTCCGGACGGCGCTACCGCCCGTCGCCTGACCTCTGACGCAGCGTCCTCGGGTGGCGATCAACGAGCCGATCGCGGAACCTTACGAAGGGCGCGGATGAGGGCCGTGAAGTCGGCGGGCAACGGCGCGCGAAGGTCGAGCTGCTTGCCGGTCGCGGGATGGGCCAGCACGAGATGCTCCGCGTGGAGCATGACCCGGGCGGGCTGGTCCTTGAGACGCGGATCGGGTTTCCACCCGTAAAGCGCGTCACCTAGGATCGGGTGCCCCAGCGACTTCAAGTGCACGCGGATCTGGTGGGTTCGCCCGGTGAAGATGCGGCAACGAAGCAAAGCGGCGATATCGCCGAAGGCCTCCACGCGTTCCCAATCCGTGCGCGCCGGCTTGCCCCCCTCGCCAATTGTCATGCGATGGCGGTGCACCGGATGGCGCCCGATCGCCCGGTCGATGGTGCCGCTCAGCAATTGCGGCACGCCGGCGACGAGCGTCACGTATTCCTTGGTCAACGTGCGGGTGGCGAACTGGTCGGCCAAAGCCCGGTGTGCCTGATCGTTCTTCGCGACGACAATCACGCCGGTAGTCTCCTTGTCGAGGCGGTGGACGATGCCGGGCCGTTCGACGCCGCCGATGCCGCTCAGCGAGCCGGCGCAATGCGAAAGCAGCGCGTGCACCAGAGTATCCTCACCCGTCGCGGCGCCGGGATGCACGATCATGCCCGCAGCCTTGTTGACCGCGAGCAGATGGCGGTCCTCGAACAGTACGTCGAGCGGGATGTCGGCGGGCGTCAGATCGGCGGCGGCGACAGCGGGAAGCGAGAAAGCGATGCGGTCGCCGCCCGCGACGGCGGTGTCGCGGGAAAGAACGAGGTTCGCGCGGCGCACGAGTCCCGCGTCGAAGGCCCGCTGCAGCGCGGTGCGGCTGTGCTCGGGGAACGCCGCGGCGAGCACGCGATCGGCGCGGGCGGGCCGCGCGCCCTCGGGGACCAGGAGTTCGTTCGGAGCTTCCATTTCAGGTCGCGACGGCGATCCGGTTGATCGACGCCACCATCGCCTCTCTTGCCGCCGAAGGTACGTCCGCGACCTCCCAGCCGGCTTTGGCCACGGAGGCCAGCTCGGCGCGAGAGAAGCCAAGCTCCTCCACCAGAGCCGCGTACTCGTCGTTGACCGAGTTGGCGAAACAGAGCGGATCGTCGGTGCTGACCGTGCAACGCACGCCCGCCGCCATGAGTCGCCGGATCGGATGATCGCGCAGCGCGGGAACAACCCTCAGGCCGACATTGCTGAGCGGGCAGACGTCGAAAGTGATCCCGCGTTCGGCCGCGAGTCGCACCACCGCGGGGTCCTCGATCGCGCGCACGCCGTGCTGGATCCGCCGCACCCCAAGCACCTCGATCGCCTCGCGCACCCGCTCCGCGCCGTCAAATTCCCCCGCGTGGCACTTCGTGACCTTGCCGGCCGCGCGGAGACGCGCCCAGACCGCCGCGGCGTCGCGCGGCGTGGCCTGCACCTCGTGGCCGTGAAGGTCGACGCCGCTCAAATCCTGCCACTCATGAAGGCGGTCGATGACCGGCCGAAGCTCACCCTCGAAATCGGTGCGCAGCATCCCGGCGAAGACGCGCACCTCCAAACCCGCCGGCGCCGCGGAACGGATGGCCGCGATGATCTCCGGCCCGGGCACGTTGATGAAACGGGTGACCGGAAGGTGAAAACTGGTCTCGACATAGCGGACATTCCGCGCGGCGTGCTGCGCGAACATCAGCCGCGCGGCCTCGTGGTAACGCTCCGCCGACGTGAACCACGGCAGCGCATGCTCGAGAAGAATGCGCTCGAAATCCGGGAACGATGCGTACCGGTACGAGCGCGCGCGGAAATCCGGATCGGGACGCCACCGGCCGGGATCAAGCTGCACCAGCAACTCGTAGGGCAGCGCGCCCTCGACGTGCAGATGAGTCTCGGTCTTGGGCAGCGCCTGAATGAAATCCCGCATCAGGCCGCCTTGCCGAGCAGGTAGTCGGGGTTGAGCTTGTGGAGCGACTTGGGAACAAAAAGCCCGTCCTTGCGGATGAGCTTGCCGTCGAACCAGATCTCGCCGCCGCCGTACTCCGGACGCTGGATGCAAACCATGTCCCAGTGAACCTGCGACTTGTTGCCGTTGCCCGGTTTGTCGTAGGCCTGGCCCGGCGTGAAATGGAACGAGCCGGCGATCTTCTCGTCAAAGAGGATGTCGCGCATGGGCTCGCGGATGTGCGGATTGAAGCCGATCGCGAACTCGCCGATGAACCGCGCGCCCGCGTCGCTGTCGAGGATCTCGTTCAGACGGCGCGTGTTGCTTGAGGTCGCCTCGACGATGCGCCCGCCGCGGAACGCGAGGCGGATGTTGTCGAAAGAGGTGCCGAGGTAGACGGTGGGAGCGTTGTACTGCACGTGCCCCTCGACGCTGTCCTTCACGGGACAGGTGAACACCTCGCCGTCGGGGATGTTGCGCAGGCCGCCGCACGGTTGCGCGCCGATGCCCTTGATCGAGAACCGGAGGTCCGTGCCGGGGCCCTTGATATGCACGCGGTCGGTGCGTCGCATCAGGTCGGCCAGCGCCTTCATGCCCGGCGTCATCCGCGCGTAGTCGAGGGTGCAAACCTTGAAATAGAAATCCTCGAAAGCCTCCGTGCTCATGCCGGCCTGCTGCGCCATCGCCGAACTCGGCCAGCGCAGCACGACCCATTTGGTACGCCCCACGCGGTGGTCGAGCACCGGTTTCATCAGCCGCGAGACGAGCTGCACCTTGCCCGCCGGAACATCGGCCGACTCGAAGATGTTGTCGGAGCCGCGAATCGCGATGTAGGCATCCATCCGCTGCATGCGCGCGAGCTCGACGTCGGCGTGCACGGAGAATTGCGCCTCCTCCGCGCCGACGGACAACTCCCTGGTCACCCGGGCCCGGTGGATCTGCACGTAGGGATACGCCCCGCGAGCCCGCACGGACCGGATGAGCGCGATGACCATGGCGTCGGGGATGTCGAACGCGTCGACGAGCACGCGTTCGCCCTTCGCGAGCGCGGTTGAGAAACCGGTGAGTCCCGCCGCCAACTGCGTGTAACGGGGATCGATGATCATGGAGGCAGACTAACGGCGCGCGCCGAATCCTCCGCAAGGGGAAATCCCTCGCGGCGCGGTCAGGGCGTCGTCCGGACCGCGCGCGCGGCGGGGAAGCAGATCCGACCCACCGCCTCCTCGAAATCGCCAGCGCCGCGCAGGATATCGATCTCCAGCCGCAGGTAGTAGATCGGCAAGGGGCAGGCCACGCGTTCGCTGATGCGCACCGCGTCCTTCTCCGTGGTGACGAGGCACTCCGCCCCTTCCCTGAGCGCCAGGGCGAAGAGTTCCGCGAAGTCTTCATCCACGAAACGGTAATGGTCCAGGTAACGTTCGCGCGCGACGAGCGTGGCGCCGAGGTCGCGCAGAAACTTCTCGAAACTCTCGGGGGTCGCGATGCCACTGAAGGCGAGGACCCGCCGGCCCCGCAGGTACTCCAACGGGCGCCTGCCCTCGACGTCGTCCGCCGGCGCACCGAGGCGTCGCAGGTACTGCGGCCGGTGCGCGCACTCGATGACATCGGCCCCGGGGTTGTGCTCGGCGATCAGTCGCTCGAGCTCCGGGTCGCGACGTCCGTCCGATTTGGTGAGGAAGATGTAATTGGCGCGGCGCAGGTGCTTGATCGGCTCCCGCAGGATGCCGCGCGGCAGAAGCTGCCCGTTGCCGAAAGGGTTGGTCTTGTCGACCAGGAGCAGGTTCAGGCTGCCCTTCAGGGGCAGATACTGGAAGCCGTCGTCGAGCACGAGGGTGTCGCAGCCGAAGCGGCGGATGGCATACTCGCCCGCCTTCACCCGGTTCTTGTCCACCAGCACGACGACACCCGGCAGGTTGCGCGCGAGCATGTAGGGCTCGTCGCCGGCCTGCTCGCTGTCGAGGAGGACTTGCTCGCCGTCACTCACGACGCGCGGCGGCGGCGGTTCGGCGTGGGTGAGCGCCCACCACGCGCGGCGCCAGAGCGGCGGGGATTTGCTTTTGTAGCCGCGGCTCAGGATGGCGACCTTGCGACCGCGATCACGGAGGGCTCGCGCGAATTTCTCCACCACGGGAGTCTTGCCAGTGCCGCCGACGGTCAGGTTGCCGACGACAACCACGAGGCAGCCGAGCGGCTGGTCGTGAAGGATCCGGCGCTGGTAAAGCCAGAGCCGCGCCTGCGTGATCCCGCTGAAGAGCCACGAAAGCGCCTGCAGGAAAGCCCCGTACACGGCGGTGCCCGCGCCCGCCCGGCGGCCGTAGATCACGTCCACCGTGAAGAGCTCGAGCTCGTTCAGCCGTCGTCGAAGCCAGATTTTCGCCATGAAGTTCCCGCTGGCAAAACCTAAGGTTGACGCCGCCGCCGGCGTAAACTGTTTTCCGCCGCCCGGCCCTGCGCCGGCTTCCATTTCAACACCAACTGCGCGGTCGGGGGAACGACGCGCGTGCCGCGCCCGCGGGACGCCACGGATCCCGGGCCGCCGTCGCCCTTCATGAGCTACAAACTGTTCATTCCCGGACCGATCGCCGTCTCCGAAAAGACGCTCCGCGCCATGGCGCGCCCGATGATCGGGCACCGCAGCAACGACTTCGTCGCACTGTACCAGTCCATCCAGCCCGACCTGCAGTCGCTGATGGGCACCAAGGACCCGGTGTACCTCTCCACCAGCAGCGCCTGGGGCGTGATGGAAGGCGCGATCGGGAACGTGGTGCGCAAGAAGGTGCTGAACTGCATGAACGGGGCCTTCTCCGACAAATGGTACGACGTCGCCCTCCGCGTCGGGAAACAGGCGACCGCGCTCCGCTTCGACTGGGGCAAGCCCGTCGACCCCGAGGCCGTGCGCCGCGAACTCGCCACGGGCGGCTACGACGCCCTCACCCTGATCCACAACGAGACCTCCTGCGGCTGCATGAGCGACCTCCCGGCCATCATGAAGGTCCTGCGCGAGTTCCCTGAGGTCATCTCGATCGTCGACACCGTCAGCTCCTTCAGCGCGATGCCGCTGGCGAAGGACGAGCTCGGCATCGACGTGCTCGTCACCGGCTCGCAGAAGGCGCTCGCCCTGCCCCCGGGTCTGTCGCTCGTCTCGGTCTCGGCCCGCGCCCTCGAGCGCGCCGCCGGCACCGAGGGCCGCGGCTACTACTTCGATTTCGTCGAGTTCCAGAAGAACCACGAGCAGGGCATGACCCCCAGCACGCCGGCGATCTCCCTGATCTATGCGCTGCAGTCGAAACTCGAGGACATCCGCGCCGAGGGCGTCACCAACCGCCACGCCCGCCACGCGCGGCTCAACCGCACCGTGCGCGAGCACGTTCTCGCGAAGGGCTTCACGATGTTCCCGCCGGCCGGCTACGGATCGGTCACGCTGAACTGCTTCGCCAACAACCTCGGCTACGATCTCGCCGCGCTCAACAAGACGCTGAAGTCGAAGCACCATCTCGTGATCGACGGCGGCTACGGCAAGCTCAAGGGGAAGACCTTCCGTATCTCGAACATGGGCGACGAGACCGACGAGACGATCGCCGCCATGCTCGCCGCGTTCGACTCCGCGCTCGCCGAGACTCCGCGCTTGCCCGCCGCCTGAGCGCCGCGCCAAGCATCCGCGCGCGCCTCGAAACACGCGCGGGCGAAACAAGTTCTTGCACTTCACGTGGGCGGCACTAACGCCTCGCCGCCGCATGAAGACCCTCGTCATCGCCGAGAAACCGTCCGTCGCGGCGGATCTCGCGCGCGCCCTCGGCAAGATCCCGAAGAAGGGCGACCACTATGAAAACGACGAGTACGTCATCAGCTACGCGCTCGGGCATCTGGTGGAACTCGAGATGCCGGAGGACATCGACCGGAAGAAATACGGGTTCTGGCGCCTCGAGACGCTACCGATCCTGCCCGAGAAATTCGGGCTGAAGCCGATCGAAGACAGCAAGGAGCGCTTCACCGCGGTGAAAAAGCTGCTCTCGCGCAAGGACGTCTCGACCGTGATCAACGCCTGCGACGCCGGCCGCGAGGGCGAACTGATCTTCGCTTACCTGCACCAACTCACGAAGAGCCGCCTGCCGGTGAGGCGCGCCTGGATGCAGACAATGACCACCGAGGGCATCCGCACCGCGTTCAAGGACCTGCGCGACGGCGATCGGATGCGCGGACTCGAGGACGCCGCGCGCTGCCGCAGCGAAAGCGACTGGCTGATCGGCATCAACGGCACGCGCGCGCTCACCAAACGGATGTTCGGGTCGCGGGCGGGCAACGTGGCGTCGGTGGGCCGCGTGCAAACCCCGACCCTCGCGATCGTTTACGCGCGGGAACTGGAGATCCGGAATTTCCGCCCGCGTGACTATTGGCGGATCACCGCGACGTTCGAGGTCGCGCAGGGCCGCTACGAGGCGACCTACCAGCGGCCGAACTTCCGGCGCGCCGAGGGCGACGAGCACGACCGCGCCGATCGCGTGTGGGATCGCGCCGCGGCCGAAGCGGTGCTCGCCTCCTGCCAGGGCCAGCCGCCGGCCACCGTCACGGAGGAACGCAAGGCAAGCACGCAGGCCGCCCCGCGGCTCTACGACCTGACCACCCTCCAGCGGGAGGCGAACTCGCGTTTCGGACTCCCGGCCCGCCGCACGCTCCAGATCGCTCAGGCCCTGTACGAGCGGCACAAGATGATCACCTACCCCCGCACGGACTCGCGCGCCCTGCCGGAGGATTACATCCCGACCTGCCGCGAGACGCTGCGCAGCCTCGGCGGCACGCTCGCACCCCACGCGCAGAAGGTGCTCGACGAAGGCTGGGTACGGCCGAACAAGCGCATCTTCAACAACGAGCAGATCTCCGATCACTTCGCGATCATCCCCACCGTCAACGAGCCCAAGAACCTCGAGGACATGGAGGCCAAGGTTTACGACATGATCGCGCGCCGGTTCGTCGCGGCGTTCCATCCGGCGGCCGAATTTGACGTCACCACGCGCGTCTCCACGGTCGCTCCCGGCCACGACTTCCGCATCGAGGGCAAGGTGCTCACTTTCGCCGGCTGGCTGGCGGTCTACGGGAAGACCAGCGTCGAAGACTCCCCCGATTCCCGCGCCCTGCCCGCGCTCTCTGCCGCCGACGGCCATCCGGCCCGGGCCGCGACCGCGGCCGCCGAGCTCCACTCCGAATCCACCAAGCCCCCGCCCCGCTACACCGAGGCCACGCTGCTCTCCGCGATGGAAGGCGCCGGCAAGCTGGTCGACGACGACGAGCTCGCCGAGGCCATGAAGGAACGCGGACTCGGCACCCCCGCCACGCGGGCCGACACCATCGAGGGACTCATCAACCAGAAGTACCTTGATCGCCCCCAGCGCGAGCTGATCCCCACCGCCAAGGCCGAGCAGCTGATCCAGTTCCTCGGCGCAGTGAAGGCCGAGGAGCTCACGAAGCCCGACCTCACCGGTGAGTGGGAATTCAAGCTCCGGCAGATGGAACACAACAAGTTCTCCCGCGAGCGCTTCATGGAGGAGATCGTCTCCATGACCCGCGGCATCGTGGAGCGTGTGAAAGGCTTCGAGGAGGATGACTCGGTCGCGCGTGAAACCGCCATCCTCTCCCCCACCGACGGCAAGCCGCTGCGGGAGACGCTGCGCGGCTACAAGTCCCAGGATGGCGAGCTGATGCTCTACAAGGTCATCGGCGGCCGGCGCATGGAGGAATCCGAGATCGCCGAGCTCGTCGAGAAGCGCCAGGTCGGCCCGCTCGACGGCTTCATTTCCGCCCGCACCCGCTCGCGCTTCGCCGCGATCCTGCGGCTCGCGCGCGACGAGGAAAAAGGAAAGTGGCAGGCGAAATACGACTTCGGCGAGCAACAGGACATCAGCACGCTCGAGTCGTTCTGGAAGGACCCCGCATCGGGCGCCGAACTCTGCGAGTCGGGCAACAGCTACATCCTGCGCGAACGCGAGGGCGAGACATGGAAGCAGTCGTTCCGGGTTGGCCGGCTGATGTGCCAGAAGTCGATCCCGAGGGAAGCAGCCGTCCAGCTGGTGACCGCCGGCAAGACCGACCTGATCCAGGGTTTCATCTCCAAGAAAGGCCGGCCCTTCGATGCCTTCCTCAAGCGCGAGGGCGCGAAGATCGCGTGGGAATTTCCACCGCGGAAGGCCAAGCTCGACAAGGACGGCAACCCCGTCGTTCGAAAGTCCAAGACGCCCCCCGACCTTTCCAAGGCGGTCGTCATCGGCCCCAGCAAGCGCCACAAGGGCGGCGAACTGGTCGAGACGCCGGACGCCTATTACGTGCGACGGCCCGATCAGGACAACCGCGTGGTATTCACCTTGAAGCGCCAGCTCTGCGGTATCGAGCTTCCCGTCGACGAAGTGCGGAAGCTCTGCGAGGACGGTCGCACCGGCTTGATCGAGGGATTGGTCGGCAAGAGCGGAAGATCGTTTTCCGCGTACCTGAAGCTCTCGCCCACCGGGGCGAAGGCCGACTTCGAGTTTCCGCCGCGGTGACTCGCGCGCGGGATTGCGGCCGGGCCGAGCGGTGGACATCGTTCGGGGATGTCGCGCCCCCTCCAAGTCACGATCGCCGTCCTTGCCGCCGCCACCGCGACCACCGGTGTCATCGCGTGGCGGCAGAATAACGAGCTTTCGGAACTGCGTGCACGCGCGCTGGACCGCTCGGAACGCGCGCAACTGCAGAAGCGGCTCTGGGACCTGGAGAAATCCAACCGGGAACTGCAATCGCGCGCTGCGCCGGTCGCTCCGGAGCGCGCCGGAACCAAGTCAGGCGCGACGCCCGCCGCGGCGCAGTCCTCCGGTAACGCCGGCCAGCCTTCCCCCCAGCAGCAGCTCGCCTTCGTCCGCGAGCTGGCCGCAAGACCGGAGATCCAGGCCTATGTGGCCTCGCAGCAGCGGTCGCGGCTCGAGACCTCCTACCTCGCCCTGTTCCGCAACCTCGGTTTGAACGAGGACCAGAGCAATCGGCTGACGGGCCTGCTGCTTGAGCGGCAGAACCTTCGGAGCGAGGTAGCGGAAGCCGCGCGCTCCCAAGGCATCGACCCGCGGGAGAATCCCGAGGGCATGCGCCGGCTGCTCGCCACCGCGCGCGAGGATTTGGAAACGGCGATCAAGGGCGTCATCGGGCCCGCGGGTTTCGCCGCTCTGCAGACCTACGACGCCACGATGCTGCAACGCGGCGTCGTGAACGATCTCCAACAACGCTTGGGCAGTACCGGTGCGCCCCTCGCTCCCGCGCAAGCCGAGCAGCTTGTCCAGATCCTGGCCAACAATCCCGTCGCGCGCCCGACTGCAGCCCGCCCCGCGGCGGCCGCCGCGACCGACAGCGGAAACCCGCTCCTGCGCGGCCCCGATCTGGGCCCCGTGCTCGCCGGCCTGGTGGGCGGAGGCTCCGGACCCGCCATCGCGGCCTCGATTTTCGCGCCGATGCCCGGCGGGGGCGTGGCCATCAGCGACGCGGCGCTGGTCCAGGCGCAATCGGTGCTATCCGCGCCGCAGGTCGGCGCCCTCAAGGATCTGCAACGCCAGCAACAGGCCCAGCAGCAGGTGCAACAGATCGTGCGCGAGAGCCTTTCGTCCGCCAATCGCTCCGGCTCCGCGGCGACCGCGACTCCGGCTCCGGCCCCCGCCCCTCGACGCTGAAGCCGGCTGACCGTCGGCCGGAGAAAACCCTTGCGGGCTCCAGCGACGGAACGGAACCTGCTCCCTCTTTCCTCTCACCACCATGATCGTAACCACCGCGCAGCTGTTCCGGCACGCCTACGGCAAGTACGCCGTCGGCGCCTACAACATCAACAATGCCGAGCAGGCGATGGGCCTGTTCCGGGGCTGCATCCAGTCCCAGGCCCCCTTCATCATCCAGATTTCGAAGGGCGCCCGGAAATACACCGACAAGCGTATGCTCGAGGCGATCATCCGCTCCGCCGGCGACATTTTCCCCGAGGCCATTTTCGCGGTGCACCTTGACCATGGCGACGAGGAGACCTGCTACGAGTGCATCAACTCGGGCTTTTTCAGCTCCGTGATGATCGACGCGTCCCACGAGCCGTACGACAAGAACGTGGAGATTTCCAAACGGGTCGTCGACGCCGCGCACGCCAAAGGCATCTCCGTCGAGGCCGAGCTCGGCATGCTCGGCGGCGTCGAGGAAGACATCAAGGTGGAGGACGGCCACGCCACCCTCACCAACCCGGAGGAGGCCGAGGATTTCGTGCGCAAGACGGGCTGCGACAGCCTCGCCGCCGCCATCGGCACCAGCCATGGCGCCTACAAGTTCAAGGGCCGTCAGTCCCTGCACTTCGACGTGCTGCGCGAGATCCAGCGCCGCATGCCGGGTTTCCCGCTGGTCATGCACGGCTCGTCCTCGGTCCCGCAGGACGAGGTGCAGCGCATCAACGCCGCCGGCGGACAGCTGGGCAGCGCGGTCGGCGTCGACGTCAACGAGTACCTTCCCGCCGCCAAACTGGGGGTCACCAAGATCAACATCGACACCGACGGTCGCTTGGTCTGGACCCGCGTGCACCGCGAATTCTTCCGCGACAAGCCCGCCGAGTTCGACTTCCGCCCGCCGGGCAAGGTCTTCATGGAGGAGTACGCGAAGTTCATCGCCAGCCGCAACCAGCTGCTCGGCAGCGCCGGCCAGCTGAACGACCTCCGCGCCAGCCTGAAGAAGTAAGCCGGCGCCCCCCTTCCCTCTATCAAGGCCGCCACTTTACCGTGGCGGCCTTTTTCTTACCCACCAGCTAAGATCCGCGGCGGTGCCTGCCACCGAATCAGCCTCGAGAATATCCGCGGAAAACGCCGCGGCGCCATCGGACGCTTTTCCGGCTGACGAGCATTACGCCACGGGCGCAGGACCAGACGATTACCATGCCGGGGCTATCGGTCTTGAGGCATCCGCGGAGCGATTCAGAAGCTACGTCAAACCGTGTTCCATCTGAGGAATCAGTACCGCTGTACCTGAAGCGTGTTTTTTTCGGCACGATTCTCCCCGCTAAAGCCAGCGTCCCATTCATCTGCGCCATCCGGAAAATCCGCGGTTCAATTTCGCTGCGTTCGGAGCAGCCCTTGGCCGTCACGCAAGCGGTATGGTCCGCGGCGGGCGGCCGCGCCTGCACGGGATGCCTTTCATCCGGAAATGCCGAAACGCATTTCGTTAAGAAACGCGTGCGATGTAGCCGAGGGTGTTTACCCGCCTCAGGCGGGCCACCTTCGGATCGTCGTAAACTCCGTCCGCCAATCCCCACTCACTCGCGCTCGTTTTCAGTCGCCCCTCCCAGCGCGGCGTAGCCTGAACGTTACTTTGGTTGCGGCTCCGCCGGGCTGGGCTACCTGCGATCAAAAACCCGCAGGCGCGATGAAGAAATCTTCAACGGACCCCAAAGAGCTGCTGCAGCACCGTCTCGAGATCCTTGCCCGGAACCCAGCCTCCCCGCCGGGCCACCGCGAGGCTTTTGCTGCGCTCACGTCGCTCGATCGCCCCATCGACTTCCACGAATTGCGGCTGCCCCGTCGGCAGTCCTACGACCTCCGTGGAACTGAGCGGCGTCCAGGCGAATGGCAGGCCCGTCCACGCGAAACGGATCTCCCAACCCGCGACCAGACCCAACGGGAGTGGCTTGGTCAGCAACGCCGGGTACCGCGTCACGAAGTCCGGCGTGCGCAAGGTCGCGATCCGCAAGCGCACCGCGGTGGGTTGCGCGAACAGGAATTCGCGGACGGAGGTGAGACGTCCGTCGCGCCACGCGGCGTAAAAGGCGAGCGGATCCACCCCGATGAGATTCATGCCGTTCCACATGCCGTGCTCGTTGCGCGATCCGAACCGCCGTCGGTCATACCAGGTCTGAAAATCAGCGGCGATCGCGAGGCCGACCTCAAAATGCAAGTGCGCACGGGACGGCGGGATCATGTACCCCCCGGAACTGTGCCCCATCAGCCCGAGCGTCTTCCCGGCGATCACTTGGACGCCAGATCGGATGCCCGGCTCGACGCGCGCAAGATGCGCGTAAAGAGTATAGATGGCAGGTGCGAGGTCGGTGTGCTCGATGACCACGTGTCGGCCATAGCCGCTCTGTCCCGGGGATGTGACCACGTGCCTCACCGTGCCCGCCATCGCCGCAAAAACCGGATCGGTGGCCTCCCCGTTGCGCCCCCGGCCGACCGGCCGGATGTCGATTCCCTCGTGGAAACGTGTTCCCCCGCTCCTCACCCCACCGAAGCCGCCGCTCGCGGGATCGCCCGATCCCGCGTGCTGCAGCCATTGCGAAGGCGGCTTACCCTCCGCCCAGCCGGAATGCGGTGTGGGCCAGACCAGGCGGAACCCGCCCTCAGCTCCCGACGCACACGAACCCGTCAAGCAGAGCAGGATCGCGATCAGGCCGCTCCGCCATCCGCGATCCCTCCTCATTTCGAATCCTTCCTCCGCGCCGCGGCCGAACCGACCTTGATATCCTCCACCAGCAGCGGCAGCGAGTCGTCGGGAATTTCCACAAACGTGAATACGCGTCCGTCGGCAATGGCGCCGTCGATCCGCCTGGCACCGAGAAAAACACCGTCCACCTGCAGCACGAGTCGCCTTCCCTGATGCACGACGGAAAGCCGGTAGAGATCCCGGGCCGCCGCCGGCGCGAGTTGGAACCGCACGCACCGCCCGAGATCCACCTCGGCGACATCGGCGCCGACCACGTCAGATTCCGTGATGACAGGTTTCGGATTCAGGCGCAACGCGACGCCGCTGCGCGGCAGTATCGCCGGCACGCCCTCGCCATCGCCGCTTTCCAGAAAAAACCGCGCGACCCTTCCGGCACTTTCTCCCTGCTTCCCCGGGGTTGCGCAGCCGGCGAACAGCAGCGGCAGCGCGAGCAGTGCGCGGGCAAAACGGAAAGATCTCATGCCACCACCACCTCGGGGCAAAACGCGGAGATGATCTCGGCCCCGATCGCGTCGGCAACCAACCGGCCGGCCGGCGTGAGGCGAACCACCCCGTCCGTCGACAACAGCCGTCCGGCCTCCTCCAATGCCCCCAAGGTCTCCATCACCGAGGTCCACGGCAGATCGGGAGTACGTGTCCGCCAAGGGCCGAGGGCGACTCCATCATTCATGCGCAAGCCGAATACGAGCGCGTCCTCGGCCAGCAAAGCGGGCGTCACGGCGCGCCGATCCTCGGTCATACGCTCGCCCTGCTCCAGACCCTCCAGCCAGCGGGAAAGATCCGCGACGTTGGCCCCACGCCAGCCGCGATGTTGGGAGGCGGCGGAAGGACCGATGCCGATCCATTCACCCATCCGCCAGGTGTTCACGTTGTGCCGGCAGGCATGGCCGGGGCGCGCGAAGTTCGAAACCTCATATTGGGGATACCCCGCCGACTCCAATCTGCGCCATGTCGCCTCATAGAGCCTGGCTTCGGCTTCAGCGTCACGCCGCACCTGCCCCCGCGAGAGCTTCACCCACAGACGGGTGTCCTCCTCGAAGGTGAGACAGTAGGTCGAAACGTGATCGGGCCCCAGGGCCAACGCCTCCGCAAGATCCGCCTCCCAGGCCTCATCCGCTTGCCCCGGCAACGCGAACATCAGGTCGAGGTTGAAGCTGGCGAATCCCGCGGCGCGCACAAGCTGCTGCGCCCGCAAAACCTGTTCCCTCGAATGCCGCCGCCCCAGCGCTTCGAGCAGTTCAGGCTGAAAGCTCTGCACCCCGAGCGAAACCCGGGTCACGCCCACCTCCCGCAACGCCTCCAGCCGTTCCTCCGTCACCGAGCCCGGTGCCAACTCGATCGTCCACTCCTCGGGATTTCCCCCGCAGGCGCCGTGAACGATTCGTCCCAACTCGCGGAGATCCCGGGCCGAAAGCAGTCCCGGAGTACCTCCGCCCCAGAAAACGGTGTCAACCGGCCGCTCCGGCGATACTTGCGAAAGCTCCCGGCGAACCCCGTCGAGATACCGCGCGACGTCGTTCCGCGTGGGAGCCTCTTGATAGAAAGCGCAGAAATCGCAGGTTGAGGCGCAAAACGGGACGTGGACGTAAAGTCCGAGTGGAGGCGGCAGCGCCGATTGCTCCGCTAGCCCAGCTTTGGCTTGCCCTGCCTCAGGCCCGGTCATTACTCAAATTCCTCCGTCGGTTCGCCCGATCATCTTCCGTCCAATGCACACCACCCGAATTTCCGCCGCGAGGAAAATCATCCAGCGGGCGCTCGCCGCCTTTTCTCTCCTGCTGCTCGTCGGCTGCGACAGCGTCACGCTCACCGACCTGACCCCGCGCTCGGTCGCCGAGAATCCATCCCAGATCTACACGTTCACCCTGCGGGTGGCCAAACGATCCAACACCATCACCGGGGTTTCTCCGACGATCGTGATCGACGGGCGCAGTTTCCAAATGCGTTCCGGCACGCTGGGCGAGGGCCTTTACGAGTTCGAGTACCAGCTGCCCGCCGGCCGCGACCGCGTGGCCTACTACTTCCTCGTCAACTACTTCGTCGAGGGAAACAACGTCCAGACCCCGGGTGAAGCCTACACGCAGGTCGAAACGGTGCAGATCGTGCGCCGCTACGTTCTTTCCCTCGAGGTTAACCGTGGGCCGGTCGGAGCGCGCATCAGCGTCCTCGGACGGGGCTTCACCACGCAGGACAGGATCATGTTCAACGGCACCCCCGCCCGCACCAACTTCGAGTCCGCTAATTCCCTGAGCTTCTACGTCCCCGCACTGGCCGCGAACGCCAACTACCAAGTGTCCCTCAGCAGCGCCGCCGGCACTTCCCCCGTGGGAACCTTCCGCATCGACGCCAGCACAATCAGTGTGGCGCCGACCGCGCTTTCCCTGCGCACCGGCGATCGCACCACGCTGACGTTCTCCTTGCCCAATCCCGCCCCTCCGGGCGGCACCTTGCTCGACGTAGCCACCGATGTCCCCGAGAGCATCATCATGCCGGAGGTCATCGTCCCCCAGGGCCAGACCAACGTTTCGGTCACGGTCGAGGGCGGGAAACCCGGCAACGGCACGCTTTATCTTAAGGGTTTCGGAGCGGGGGAAGTCACTGTGCCGGTGACGATTTCCCCGCGCTGAAAACGAGCTTGGGTGCGGGGCGCTCAGCGCTGCCGCAAATCAACAGAGACCGGCCGGTGGTCGCTGGCGGATCTCACCGCGGGGCCATCATGAATCCGGGCGGAACCTCCGGCCACCCATGGCACCAGCCCGCCGGAAACGAGGATCAGGTCCACCCTGCTGTAGGATTCCTCCCTGCGCCACGCGTGGGTCCACGACTCGCCGCGTGAGTCCGCGGCCGGCAGCAGGGTCATGATCTCGACCCGGCCGCGTTTTTGCAGGGCAGCCGCCGGGCGACTGGTCCGGCCGTCGTTACAGTCGCCCAAAACCACAAAGCGCGCCACCCCCGGATCGGGGAAAAGTGACAGCACCCGATCCCGAATCGCCACCGCCTCGGCCGCGCGACGAACCGCAGACCCCGGGTCGTCCTCACGTTCGGTCAACCGACTCTTCAGGTGTACCGCGAAAACCGTGATCGAACCGCCGACGGTTTCCACGCGAGCCTCGAGCAGCCCACGCTTCACGCTCTCACGCCCGCCCAGATAGGCGAAGGACAGGTCCTCGTGCATCCGGACCCCCTGTAACGGCAGGAGCGAGAGGATTGCCAGATGCCGCTCGGCGTCGGCGCCCTTGCCCCACGCGAGATGCGGGTAGTCCAAGCCCTCCGCCCGCAGGTCGCGCCTCAGTTCCTCCAAGTAGACCCGCGGGCCCATCTCCTGCAACACGAGCACATCAGCCGCCATGTCGCGGATGACCGCGCGCAAGGCGGATTTTTCGCGTTCGGGCTTCGGGTAGCCCGGCCGGAAACCCGACGCCGTCATGCGGTCGGCGGGCAGGTAATTCTCGACGTTGTAGGTCGCGATCCGCAGGGCCGCCGGCGCGGCGGCCGAGGACCCCGAGACCGCGACCAGCGCCACCCCAAACCCCAGCAGCCGCCACCTCAACCCCCACCGCACAGGAGAGCCCTCAGGCGCGCTGGAGCGCCGCTTCGCGCTCGACGAGGGTCGGGTGCGAGTAATGAAAGCCGCTGAACCACGGATGCGGCGTGAGATTGGTGAGGTTTTTCTGCGCGAGCTTGCGCAGCGCCGAAACCAGGGAGGCCGGTCCGCCCATCGCCTCGCGCGCGAAGGCATCCGCCTCGTATTCATGCCGCCGCGACAGTAGATTGCCCAGCGGCGAGAACCAGAAGGTCACGCTGCCGCTAAGCAGGCCGAACAGCAGGAAGGAAGGGGCCAGCTGCGCCGGTGGAAACCCGAAGGCCGGGTTGAACCAGGAACTGCCGGCGAGCCAGGCGATCGCGGCGAAGCCAGCAAACATCATCCCGGCGGAAAGCGCGAGCAGGCGGGGGATATGACCGCAGCGGTAGTGGCCGATCTCGTGAGCCAGCACCGCCTCGAGCTCCTGCGGCGTCAGCTGCGTGACCAACGTGTCGAACAGCACGATCCGGCGGAAACGCCCAAACCCGGTGAAGTAGGCGTTGGAATGCCCGGAACGCTTGGAGCCGTCGATCACCTCGATCGTGCTCGCCCGGAAACCAGTGCGCTCACCCAGCGCCATGAGCCGGTCCCGCAAGTCACCCGCGGGCAAGGGCGTAAGTTTGTTGAACAGCGGCACGATCAACTTGGGGTACAGGATCATCATCAGCAGCTGGAAGCTGAATAGCAGCGCGAAGCCCCACACCCACCAAAGCGGTCCCGCCAGAAGCACCAGCGAGAGCAGCGCCCACAGCAGCGGGAAACCAAGCGCGATTCCCAGCAGGGCACCCTTGATCTTGTCGAGGACCCACAGCCGCGGAGTGCTGCGGTTGAAGCCGAAGCGCTGCTCCAGGCCGAACTGCTCCCACCAGTCGAACGGCAGCGAAGGCACCGACAGCAACAGACCGGCCAGGATGATGAAGGCCGCCTGGTTCCAGACCGACTCCGCTCCGCCCCAGACCGCCGTCTCGTCGAATAGCGCCGGGAGCACGCCGCCCACGAGCACCAGCACGAGTACCAGTGTGTCGAAGACCTCGCCCACATCCCCGAACCGCGACTTGGCGAGCGTGTAGCGACCGGCCTTGGCGTAGGTCTCGGCGTCCATGATGGCCGCCACCGACTCGGGGGCGCGCCCCTCATGCCGCCGCACGGAAGCGCGGTTGAGCGCCGATAAGACGAGCGAGGCCGCCAGGCGCAGCAACAAGAGACCGATCGCGATCCAGAGCACGGGAGACATGCGGCCAATGGACCCGATTCAAACGCCGCCGCCAGTCCAAAGATACCCGCGGCATACCCGAATTCGGGCACGACGCATGATTCCGCACGCAACATGGAAACTGGGTTGAAATGCCCGGAACGGACGGCAACCGTGGTCCTTTCCGTGGAATCTAAGAAAGAACAACCGTCGTTCGAGGAGGCCCTCGCGAAGCTGGAGACGATCGTGGAGTCGATGGAGTCGGGTGAGGTTCCCCTCGCCGACCTCATCGCCCGCTTCGAGCAGGGCACCAAGCTGCTGCAGGTGTGCGAGTCGCGCCTGAAGGAGGCCGAATTGCGGATCGAGCAACTGAAGAAGACGAAGGACGGTGCGGTGGCGTTCGAGAAATTCGACACGGAGCGCGAGGTGTGACGCCCCTGGACCCGCCAAGCCCGACGAAAGCCACGATGAACGCCGACCGCCCCTCCTCCTCACCCCGCCTGCTCGATTCCATCCGCGGCCCGGCCGACGTGAAGGCGCTCCCACCTGGCGACCTGCCCCGGCTAGCGCAGGATATCCGCGAGGAACTCATCGCGGTCACCGCGCGCAACGGCGGCCACATCGGGCCCAATCTCGGCGTGGTGGAGCTGACGATCGCCCTGCACCGGGTGTTCGAGACACCCTCCGACCAGTTCGTATTCGACGTGGCCCACCAAGGCTACGTCCACAAGCTGCTCACCGGGCGCGGCGGGGACTTTTTCCGGCGCCTGCGCCAGACGGACGGCGCCAGCGGATTCCTGTGCCGCGGCGAGAGTCCGCACGACGCCTTCGGCGCCGGCCACGCCGGCACCGCGCTTTCCGCGGCGCTCGGCATGGCGACCGCGCGGGACTTGCGCGGCACCGGGGAGCATGTCGTGGCGGTGTGCGGCGACGCCGCCTTCACTTGCGGCGTAACCCTCGAGGCGCTCAACAACGTCGTCAGCGCCACCAAGCGGCTGATCGTCATCCTCAACGACAACGAGTGGTCGATCGCGAAGAACGTCGGCGCGATCTCGCGGTACCTGAACCGCATCAGCACGAGCCCTACCTACAATCGCATCCACCACGACCTCGAGGCGTTCTTCCGCAGCTTCCCGACGGGCGTCGAGATGAACCGGGTGTACCACCGGTGGAAGCGGGAGACGAAGGACTTCTTCATGGAGTCCTCGCTCTTCGAGAAGTTTGGCCTGCGCTACCTGGGGCCGGTCGACGGGCACGATTACGAGGCGCTCCTCAAGAATCTGGAGTTCGCGAAGAACTGCGATGTTCCCGTGGTCATCCACGTACTCACCAAGAAGGGGCGCGGCCTGGAGGCGGCGATCGCGCATCCGGAACGGTTCCACGGCTCGGGTCCTTACGACCCCGTCACCGGCGAGGGCCGCAAGCCTGCGCCCGGCGCGGCGCCGAATTACCAGGACGTGATGGGTGAGGCGCTCGTGCGTTTCGCCAAGGCGGACCCGCAGATCGTGGGGATCACCGGGGCCATGCCCAGCGGCACCGGGCTCTCCCATCTGGCCGCAGCGGTGCCGCGCCAGTTCTTCGACGTGGGCATCGCTGAGGAACACGCCGTGTTGTTTGCCGCCGGCATGGCGACCAGAGGGTTCCGCCCCGTGTGTGCCATCTACTCGACTTTCCTCCAGCGTGCCTACGACCAGGTCATCCACGACGTCGCGCTTCAGGACCTGCCGGTAACCTTCTGCATGGACCGCGCCGGTCTGTCCCCGAACGACGGTCCCACCCACCACGGTCTTTTCGACCTCTCGTACCTGCGCTGCGTGCCGAAGGCCGTGGTCATGCAGCCGCGCAACGAGGACGAACTCGTCGACATGCTGCACACGAGCCTCCAACTCGAGGGACCGGGTTTCATCCGCTACCCCCGCGGCGCTGGCACCGGGGTGCGCATCAAGGACCATCCCGCCGCACTGCCGATCGGCCGTGCAGAGGCGATCCGCGACGGGTCCGACATCATGATCTGGGCCCTTGGCCCGATGGTACAGGACGCCCTCGCCCTCGCTGATGATCTGACGGCGACCGAAGGCATCTCAGTCGGCGTCGTGAACGCGCGCTTCGTGAAACCGCTCGACGAATCCCTCTTGCTCGAGCACTCCGCGGGCGCCCCGCTCATCGTCACGATGGAGGACCATGTGCTCGCCGGCGGCTTCGGCAGCGCCGTGGTCGAGACACTGCAGGCGGCCGGTCGCGCCACCGCGGTCGAGCGGATCGGCTGGCCCGACGCTTTCATCGAACACGGTTCCAACGTGGAAATTCTGCGCGCCCGGCACGGGCTTGCCCCCGCCGATATCCGGTCGCGGGTACTCGCCCGCTGGCGCGACGTGCGGCGGGCGGCGGAGGCCGCCGACATCGGGACGTAAAAAAAGCCGCGACGGCGAACCGGCGCGGCTCTGAAGGTCGGGAAATCCGACTGATCTTACTTGGCGGGCTTGGCGATCTTGCCGGCGCCACCGCACTTCGTGCAGTTGTCGCCCTTGGCGGCGGCCTCGACGCAGCACTTGTGCTCGCACTTCTTGCCGTCTTTGGCGGCGGCGGCGCAGCACTTGCCGGGCTTGCTCTCGGCGGCGGCGAACGCGACGCCAGCGGCGAACAGTGAGGCGGCGATGAACGTGGTGATGGACTTCATGGGTGTGTTTTGGGTGTTGTTGGTTGGAACTGACAGCTTTGGTGCGGGCGGCGGGAATCGAACCCGCCTCTCATGCTTGGGAAGCACACGTTCTACCGATGAACTACGCCCGCGGGAGCTCGAACGTGGAGAGCGTTGCTGACGTTTCCACGCTCCCGCAAGCGCAAATCCGGAACCGTTTCCTGCGGGGTGCACTGCTCCAGAACGCCGGGCCATCAGCTCAACATTCCCTTCAAGGCCGACCGAATCTGATCACCGGTCTCCGGGGCGAGGAAGGCATGGTCCACCTCATAGCCACCGGCGGGAAATTCGGCCCGCGTGGGAATGTACCAAGGCCCGGCGTCGCCGTAGGCGGCCACGGCCACAGGTTCCGCCCCGCGGATCGCTTGCGCCTCCAACTGAAACTCGATGAACGGCTCCGCCGGCAAGTGCAGCGCCGTCATGGAGTTGAGTCGCAACGCGGAGAGGATGAACGGATCCCCGCGTTCCACCCGGCGAAGGCACGCTAGCTTGAACGCCGGACGCAGGCGGGTGACGAGGGAGTCCTTCGGCTTCTCCATCAGTTCGCGCAACGCCGCCGGCCCGATCGCAGGGTTGGCCCCGGGTCGCAGTTCGTTCGTGAGCCAGGCTGCCCGCACCAGGGGTTCCGGCCGGAGCGAGGCCTCCGCTGATGTGATACCTTCGATCATACGCGCCGTGAGCGCCTCGCGGGCCGCCGGGCTGCCGTCATTGTACTTCCCCGCGGCGATGTTTCCCGCGCATCCGGTGAAATACAGGTGGGTGCATTGCGGATCCTCCTTCTGCCGCGCCTTGCGGGCCAGCCCGCAGAAATCGCTGCTCACCCGGCCGTCACCATAGTAACTCATCGGGTGCGTGGCGTAGTAGTGGCACGCGACCACACGGCGGCTGCCTTCGTAGAACGCGATCGTCCGCAGCCACGGGTCGATCAACCCCTCCTGCAGCGCGATCTGTTCCGGATTGCGGCAGGAGCTTCCGCGCATGCGTAGGATCCGGCCGTCCGGTCCGCGCTCGATCCGGCGATTGGAGGCGACTTGTCGCACTTTGCCCGCGCCGTGCGCGACGTGCGTCACGGCACGCGGGGCGCGCAGCGCGGCGCCGACTGCGGAACGCGCCGCGTCGAGGCAGCGGCGGTGGAAATCGCGATCGATCACCCGCGGCAGATCCGGGTGCGCCGCAGCCAGACGGTCGGCGTCAAGACAGACCAGCGGGGCGTTATGTTGGTGCACACAATGGACGGCTACGCGGTCCGGCGTCGTCCCGGCCGCCTCGGCCAAGGCAACTCGCCAGGCAGTGTGGGCTTCGTTGAGAATCCCGGTCCAATCCACCGCGCAAACCACCACCGGCGCACCCGCCCCGAGCAGCACGTAACCGATCGCTTCGAGGGGATCGTCGACGGCCGAAACCGGTTTGATCCAACCGCCGCAGCACGCGTGGCCAAGCGGAGGCGTGACGTCGAAACGAAAGGGCGCGATGTGCACGCTCCCGCCCGAAGCCGCCGCCCGGCCGCGCGTGGCGGCGAGCACTGCGGCCGCGGACGAGCCGGCCAGTATTTCCCTGCGGGTGAATGCGTTCATGGTTTTTCCGGATAGCCCGGACTGAAATGGATTTCGCGCAACAGACGCACCGCGGCCTCGACCAGCAACCGCCCGCATTCATCGGTGCCCGCACCGGCCACGCCGGCCTCATACCCCCCGCGGGCCTTCTCGCCCGGGAGACCGACGTAGTGCACGCCCATGCCGTTGCTGTAGCCGAGCACCAGGGTCTGCGGAAACGGCGATTGCTCGCGGATCACCGTGCCCAGATCCGTCAGCGGCTCGCCCGGCAGCGCGACGAACGCGAGCGGGCCGCAGACGATAACCTGCACCTCTGCAGCCACGGTTTCCGTCCCGGTCCGTTCCCGCGCCGCCGGCGTGAGCGGGAGGTCGATCGTCGCGCGGCCCGTCCGCAGCGGCCTCGGTGCGAGGCGCACCGAAAACTTCGCCGCTTCTCGCGCCTTTTGCGCGAAAGCAGCCGCCATTTCCGCAACGGCCTGCGGGCCACGCCGCCAGGGCGTGATATCACCGCATGTTCCTTGGAGGAAGAGCGCGTCGCCGCCAAACACACCGGCGATCGCCGCGGATGCTGGACCCGGCCAGTCGGCGGAGATTCCGGGGTTCGACGGGTAGATCGAGACTGAATGCAACGAGGTATGGTAAAGGGTCGCGAGGTTGCGGCCGTCCTCCGCCCGTAACCAAAGGAGGGAAAGCGTGCGGTCCATCGGACCAAAGGTCGCTCCACCCGTCAGCACCGCGGCGTTCCAATCAGGACTACTCGCAGCCATCGTCCGCGTCGCCTTCGGCTCCGCCAAACCCCAGGCCGGCGCTCGCGGGCGCCGGTTGTAGAGGTACTCCGCGACCGAAACGCGTCCGATGCTCAGCGTGGCCGGACGTGCCGCGGCCAGCGCTGCCTTCGTCGCCTCCACGCTCGCGTCCAGCAGCCGCTGCATCCATGCCCGGAACGGCGGGTGCTCGTTCTGCGCGGGCATGTAACGCAATGCCCACCAGTTGTCCCGCTCCCGGCCGCGGTGGCCGTCACGGTAGACCGGCGACCACGGCGCGGAATGGGTATGGCTCGCGTTGACTAGGATGTTGCCGCCCGGGATTCCCGTCGCCGCCTCGATTACTCGGCGTACCTCGTCACGGGAGGACTCCGAGACGTCCGTCAGGTCCCAACGCACCACGGCGGCGCGCGTTTTGCCATCTTCGAGCGTGAGCACCTGCACCGCGAGCGGATCGAGCACCGTACCATAGGGTTTTCCGGTCACCCAGTTCCGCACCTCGGCGCCGGGCGTGATATCGGCGCGGCCGACACCGACCTGAAGCGCGATCGCCGGCTCGGCGGCCGACAGTCGTGAAAGGCCCAAGGCGAAGAGGAGAACGAAGCGGACAATCATGGGGTGGAAATGGCGCCGACGCCGTTTCTTCACGATCCCTTTGCGCCGGCGAACCGTGCAATCCCAAACGCCGAGCCAAGCCCCCTCGCCGCTTGCCATGCCACGACTCCGGAACTTCGCTCCCGATCCCCCATGGAACGCCGTCGCTTTCTCCCGTTCCCCTCCCTGCTCGCCACAAGTTCGCCGGCCGCTTCCGACGGCGAGCTGCTCGTCGACGTCAACGTCACGATCGGTGATTGGGTCGTGCGGCGCTCCTGGGCCGACTCCACGGCCACGTTGCTCGCGCGCCTCCGCCGTCACGGCGTGACCTCAGCGTGGGCCGGCACCGTGGAGGGCGTGCTGCATACGGATATCGCCGGTGCGAACGCGCGACTCGCCGCCGCCTGCGCCGGCACGATGCTCCGGCCGTTCGGTACGGTGAACCCGCTCGCACCCGACTGGGAGGAGGACTTGCGCCGTTGCGCGGAGGTGCACGGGATGCCGGGCATCCGGCTTTTTCCCGGCTATCATTTCTATAAACTGGAGGACGAAATCTTCGCGCGGGTGCTCGCGGCGGCGGCCCGGCAAGGACTGCTGGTCCAGATCACGCTAGCGATCGAGGACGACCGTTCGCAAAACCCCGTGCTCACGGCCCCGTTCGTCAATGTCGCCGCCCTGCCGGAGCTCCTCGCCCGCACTCCAGGCGCACGCGTGATGCTGTTGAATGCGACGTCCCGGGTGTTCTCCGGCCCGCCGTTGGTGTCGCGCCTCGCACAGTCGGGGGTATTCCTCGAGATAGCCACCTTGGAGGGCGTCGCCGGAATCGAGGGCTTGCTGGGCCGCTCGCCGAAGGTCCGGCTGTGCTTCGGCTCCCACTCGCCCTATTTCGTCTTCGAGTCCGCCCTGCTCAAACTCCAAGAGTCGGATCTCACACCGTCGCAGTCCGCCGCCGTGCGCCACGCCAACGCCGCCCTCGCCCTTTCCCGCAAATGAACCGCCGCGACTTCCTCGCCAAGGGCGGCGCCGCCGCGCTCACCCTGCCCGTCGTCCGCGCCGCCTCCCCCGAGTCCGCCGCGTCCGCGTGGGGAAGCGCGGAGCTGCGCAAGCTGGGCGCGTGGGACGTTCATGCGCACGTGGGCACGCCCGGCCCCAACCCCGCGAAACGCATGGAGACGCTTGTACGCATCGCCGATCGCGTCGGCGTCGAGCGTTTATGCATCTTCATGAGCCCGCCTTGGCAGCATGAGCCGAAACCGGAGGAGTTCCGGCGCAGCAACGACGATGTGCTGGCCATCCTGAAGGAATGGGGCTCGCGCGCGTTCGGCTTCGTCTACCTGAACCCGGTGCACACCAAGGAATCCTTGGCGGAGCTGGAACGCTGCGTCGCCGACGGTCCCATGGTGGGCATCAAACTCTGGGTCGGCACCCGCGCCCAGCGCCGGGAACTCGACCCGATCGTCCGTCGCGCAGTCGAACTCGACGCCCTCATTTTCCAGCACACCTGGATCAAGCAGCGCGGAAAGGGCAACCTCGCGCAGGAATCGACGCCGATGGAGCTCGCCGAGTTGTCGGCCCGGCATCCGGGCGTGCCGATGGTCTGCGGCCACACCGGCGGCGGCGAATGGGCATTCGGGATACGCGCGATCCGCGCTCGTCCGGAGCTCCACGCCGACCTCGGGGGCGGAGACCCCGTCTCCGGCCAAGTCGAGATGGCCGTGCGCGAACTCGGCGCCGAACGCGTGCTCTACGGCAGCGATGTCCACGGCCGCAGCTTCGGCTCCCAACTCGGCCGCGTGCTCGGGGCCGACATCCCCGACACCGCCAAACGCCTCATCCTCCGCGAAAACCTCGTGCGGCTTCTTCGCCCCGCCTTGAAGCGCAAAGGCATCACGGTCTGATCGAGCTGCGCCGGAAAAACTCGGGAAACCGCTTGACTCGGCTTTTCACGAACTGATTCTCGCCGGTCTTTCCCATTCGGGGTGGTAGCTCAGTTGGTTAGAGCGTCTGCCTGTCACGCAGAAGGCCGCGGGTTCGAGTCCCGTCCATCCCGCCAGTTTTAAAACCCGTTATGCCCTTCAGGGATAACGGGTTTTGTCTTAACTCCACGTTGTCCCGCCCCGCTTCGGAGCAACTCGAAGGAGGAACCAGTAACCCCACCAACCACGCGAGAGTCGCCTCTTGGTTGAAGACGCCCCCCGAACCAAGGCGCCGCGTCCTCCGAATCTGTGAACTCTGCGTGGTCTGTGGTCAAAAACCCGGAGCCATTCCGCGGCACATCGCGAGCAACGAGCTTCGAACAGAAGGACCGAGGAGTTCAGAAAAGGAAACCGCCCCTACCTCGATCCGCCGAATCCGCGACATCCGCGGTTACAAACACCGAGGGAGGACCGAATAGCCCGGCGGTACTTTCCTCCGCATGGTCCGCGGCTGCAGGCGCGGCTACAGCATGGTCAGCGGATTCAGCGCACGAAGCATTCGTGCCCCCTCGTGTCCGTTCGTGGTTAGCCAACGCAAAGCGATTCCGCGGCGCTTCCCGCACGCCACATCATCCGGGTGCATCCGTGGTTAATAAAACCTGGAATTTTTCGGGAAAGGCTACTCTTGAGAGTTGTATCAGGTCGGTCAGCTTGCCGCCACAACCCCCGATCACGTGACCCCCGATTCCATCCGCGCGGCAGGCAAAGTTGCCGCTCACGCGGTGGCCGGCATCGACCGCGAGCTGCTGGAGGAGCTGTTCGATCACACGCCGGACATCGCCTTTTTCATCAAAGACGCCGACGGCCGCTACACCACCGTGAACCATTCGCTGGTGGAACGCCACGGCCTTCAAGGCAAGGCGGAGATGATTGGGCGACGCCCCGCGGACGTTTGCGCGGGCAGCTTCGGACGCATCCCGACCGAACAGGATGCAGCCGTGCTGCGCACCGGGCGCCCCATCGTCGACCACCTCGAGCTCCACTGGCTGCTGCCCCACCGCCCGGTCTGGTGTCTTACGACCAAACTTCCGCTGCGTGACGAGACGGGGAGAATCTGCGGCCTGATCGGCCTCTCGAAAGACGTGCGTGCGCCGATTTCGCCGCGGGAGATCCAGCCGGAAATCGCCGCGGCCATCCTGCACTTGGAAACCAACTACGCGGAGCCCATCTCGCCTTCCCGGCTCGCCCGCCTCGCGCGGGTGCCGCCGGCCAGGTTCGGACGCGTCGTCAAGCGGATCTTCGGCCTCACTCCCGTCCAGTTGATCGCCAAGACGCGCATCGCCGCCGCCTCGCTGGCCCTCCGCGATACTCCGCGCGCCGTCGCCGAGATCGCGCACGCGTGCGGCTTCTCCGATCACAGCGCCTTCACGCGGGCGTTCCGTGCGGCCACGGGCGTCACGCCGACCGAGTTTCGCCAGATGCACCACCCGGCCCAAGCCCGCGGCGAGCCGGAAGCAGTCCGCAAGGCCACGCGGCGGCGTTGACGTGCGCCGCCCGTTTTTGGACAGGCGCGAGCGGGCGCGCCTTGGCGGCGCGTTGTGCCGACTTCGCCAGTTTCGCGTGTTTCCCGGTCAAGACGCTGCGACGCCAACCTGCTAGGATCGTCACGTTGCAGCGTCACCCTTTCCGATGCCGATGAACCACCGCGCGGACCAGCAGTCCGCTGGCAAACCCAGCTTCCGTGCCGCGCCGCACGAAGGCGTGCGGCGCGCCCGGTGTGACCGCGGGCGCATGGTCGCTTCCAAGGCACCAGGCCTAGGCATCACCCCAACGTGGGATACCCTCGAGGGTCCCTCCTTGGTTATCTTCCGGAAATAAATCCTGCTACCGGTCCCTACCCCAAACCCAGAAACCGCCATGAAAAGAAAGCCCGTATCTTCCCTACCCACGGCTGTGGTCGGCCGGCTTGCTGCTCCGCCCGCCCACGCGATGCGCCCGAATGCACGCGCCCACCGCCGGACGCTTGCGCGCGCCTTCGCGATCGGCTCGTCCTGCCTTTTCCTCGGCCTGCCCGCCCGCGCGCAAGTCGCGCCCGCGCCTACGCCCGCACCCTCCGCCGGTGAACCGGTCAAGCTCTCCGTCTTCGAAGTCTCCTCCGACAAGGACACCGGCTACGCCGCCTCCACCGCGATGACCGGCACGCGCACCAACGAGAAACTCGAGAACCTCCCCAACTCGATCTCGGTCATGACGCAGGAACTCCTCCAGGACCTCGCACTCAACACCTATTTCGACGCCGTCGACTTCGGGATGAGCACCGAGAACCAATTCAACGACCAAGGCACCATCGGTGCCGTCGTCGGCAACCGCAGCGGCAATCAGGTTAACATCCGCGGCCTCGCCTCCATCCGCCAGCTCCGCGACGGCTTCCCTTGGTACCTCGCCGCCGACGTCTTTAACACCGAGCGCATCGAATTCAGCCGCGGCCCCAGCGGCCTAGCTTTCGGCGACGTCGATGCCGGCGGCACCATCAACATCGCCAGCAAGCGCGCGTCCTTCCAGCGCCGCGGCTCCGTCCAGGTTCGCTACGACAATTTCGGCACGCAGCGTTACTCATTCGATTTCAACCAGCCCATCGTCCCTGGCCGCCTCGCCCTCCGCGTCAACGCCATCAAGTCCGAGGTGGAGATGTTCAAGCAGCGCATGGGCCGCGACCTCGAGGGCTACGCCGGATCGCTCCGTTGGGAACCCTTCAAGCACCGCCGCACGCAGATCGACGCCGCCTACGAGACCGGCAACACCACCTACCACATCGGCCATCTCGGACCCGGCGACTACCGCGGCGCCTACGTCTACGGCACCGGCACCAGCGCCCTTGATGCCGACCCGCTCCGCCCGGGCCTACAGACCAACGGCGTCGGCATGCAGCCGATCCGCGCCGCCACCTCGCTCAATCACGCCCTCGTCGACGTCGGCGGCGTCATCAACAACTGGCAGTCCACCGCCGAGAACACCTTTCGTATCTCGTTCACGCAAACCGGCGCCGCGGCCACCTCCGCCACCGACCCGCAGAATCCCAACCGCCTCGCGGTTCGCCGCGTTCCCGAGAGTATCATCCCGCTGAGCCAGGACTGGGGTGGCCCCGACACCAAGCAGAACTCCAAATATTTCGCCTACACCATCGAGCTAAAGCACGAGATTTCCGAGAAGCTCCACGCCCTCGTCGCCCACAACGCCCAATTCGACGATACCATCCGCAAGCAGGCCTTCTCCACCGTCACCGTCATCGCCCCCGCCAGCCGCTACCTCCACATCGACGTCAACCCGGTGCTCCCCAACCCCAACGGCCCCGGCACCGTCCCCAACCCCAACTACGAACAGATGTATGTCTTGCACGTGCCGATCTATAATCCCGGTGGTCACGACATTCTCAACTGGCGCGGCCAGCTCGTCTACGACGCCGCCCTCCCATGGGGCATCACTCAGCGCGTCGTCCTTGGCGCCAACTACCGCCACGAGAAAGTCTACTCCGAATTCTTCGGCTACTCGCTGACGCGCGAGGAGATCGCCCGCCGCGGCTACACCGGTGACGCCGCCTGGTTCACGAACAACCTCGTCTCCAATGTCCACTACCTGCGCGACGGCAACAGCGACGAGAAGCTCGGCTGGAACGTCCGCCCCGGCGTCACCCAGCTTTTCCGCTCGAATGCGGGCCTCAACCGCCACCAGGACCAGAGCCTCACCTCCGGTTCCCTCAACATCCTCGGCTCCTACTTCAAGGGCCAAGTCCGCACCAGCATCGGCGTCAGCCGCGAACACTGGCTGCAGAGCGTCAGTGCCGCCACCACCGCCGACCGCGCCAACTTCAACCAGGCCACTTTCTTCGCCGCCGACGGCTCCCGCCTTCCCAACGACGGCATCCGCAAGGCCAGTGGCATGGCGCTGATTCCCTTCTCCGATGACTGGAGCAGCAACCAGACCTACGGCGCCGTCTGGCACATCCGCCCCTGGCTCACGCTCACCGGCGGCTACTTCGAGTCGTCGCAGTTCTCCGACAACATCGGCACCGACCTCACCGGCGCCGCCGTCGTCCCGCTCACCGGCGAAGGCGTCGACTTCAGCGCGCGCTTCAAACTCTTCGCCGGCAAAGTCGAGGCCACCGTCACGCGCTTCGACACCAAGCAGGAAAACCTCCAAGCCGGGATCAGCAACCAAGTCCGCGACGAGCTGAATCTGCTGCTCGCGACCGACCTCGCCAATTCGATCGACTACCGCGACCGCACCTCGACCGGCTGGGAATACCAGGTGCTCGTCAACCTCAACCGCAACTGGACGCTCCTCGGCTCCTACTCGCGCAACCAGACCGAGTTCACCCGGTTCTTCCCGCTGCTCGGCGCGGTTCTCACCCAGGCCCGGGCCGTCGCCAGCAGCCAAGGGCTCGATCCCGACAGCGCCACCATGCTCACCCGCGATTTCCTCGAGGATCAGGAGGGCGTGATCTCGCTCACCAAGCGCGCCACCGGCAGCGTTACCACCCGCTACAGCTTCAACGAGGGACGGCTCAAGGGCTTCACCGCCGGCGTCGCCGCCCGCTATACCCGCGGCCGCGAGCGCACCGGGGTCACCATCTCCGGCGTGCAGATCCTGCCCCCGGTCAGGAGTGAAAATTACATCCTCACCAATCCCTTCGTCAGCTACCGCCGCAAGTTCGGCCGCTTCAACTGGACCCTCCAGCTCAACGTCAACAACGTCTTCGACGAGAAAGTCGACATCGGCAACGGCTACACGTGGACGCGCTACACGGAACCCCGGCAGTATATCACCACGGCGACCATGGCGTTCTGAGAGCGCCGATCGTGGTGGACTGCGGTGGGCTCAGCGTGGCTGCGGCAAACCGGCGCGCGGCTTCCGGTTCGCCAGGGAGCTGGGTGAAATCCGTCCGACTCGAGACCTTCATGAAATTTCCCTGCGTGGCGCTCCTCCTCCTTATCCTGGGAGGGATTTGCCCGGCACGCTCCGCCGCACCGAGCAATCCAAGCCCGGCGGTTCGCCCTCGACTCCAGATCATCAACGGCAGCGCGCAGTCCGTGGATATTTTCTGGCTCAAGAGCGACACCGAGCGCGTTCCGAGCGGCTCGATCGCCCCGAGTGCGAACACGGTCATCACGACCACGCTCGGCCACCGCTTCGCGGTCGTGGGACGCGACGACCGGACCGAGCGGGTCGTCACGAGCCAGGTGCCAGTGCAGGGATTTCGTTTTGATCCACCGGATGAGGCCGGCGTGCCGGCATTCTACACGCAACGGGTGAGCGCGGGCGGTTTTCCAATTGTCGCGTCGGCTCAGGTCAACCCCTACGCGCTTAAGGAGGCCGCCTATCTCGTGGACTTGATGCTGGCGAAACGCCCCGACGTGCGCGCGGCGATGATTCAAAGCGGGGCTCGCCTCTCCATCCTCGCGTGGAACGAATTCACTTGCGACCAGCCGGAGTGGAAATGGCTGGCGGCGACTCCCGTGCCGGACTTTCCCGCGGTTCCCGCACGCGATTACCGCGATGCGCGCGCGCGGGGCATGGGCGGGAGTCTCACGGATCCGTTCTGTTCCTGCGCCGAGGAAAACCTGCTCGCCTACACCGGCGATCCTTACTCGCAGGAGAACATTCTCATCCACGAATTCGCGCACAACATGCACCTGCGCGGCTTGTCGAACGTGGACCCGACGTTCGACGCGCGGGTAAAGCAGGCCTATGACAGCGCGATGAAGGCCGGCCGGTGGAAGGGGAAATACGCGAGCGTGAACCACCACGAGTATTTCGCCGAGGGCGTGCAGAGCTGGTTCGATGACAACCGGGAAAACGATCATGACCATAATCACGTCAACACGCGCGCCGAGCTGCTGGCCTACGACCCCGGCCTCGCCGCCTTGTGCCGGGAGGTCTTCGGTGACACCGAGTTAAGATACACCAAGCCCACCACGCGGCTCACCGGCCACCTGGCGGGTTACGATCCGGCGAAGGCGCCGACGTTCGTGTGGCCGGAACGCCTGGCTAAGTTGAAGGCCCAGATCCGGCAGCAGGCGCAGGCCCGCAGCGATGCAGCCAACGCCACCCCGCGGCCCGTGGAGAGCTCATCCAAACCAAAGCCCGCGGGCGCCGTCCGCTTCAATCCTGTCGTGCGCGACATCGAGGGGTGGAAGGTTCACCTCGAGCCGGCCCTGGTTGACGGCGAGCATGGCGAGCTGGGAGCGAAGGCGCGGGCGATGCTCGCGAACCATCTGCAGCGCATAAAAATCCTCATACCCGCGGGGCCGCTGGCGAAAATGCAGCGGCTGGAAATCTGGCTCGAGCACAGCCACCCGACGCTCAAGGCCAAGCAATACCATCCCAGCCGCGACTGGCTGGTGGCGAATGGCCATGACCCGCGCCTCGTGCGCAAGGTTCACCTCCCGCAGGCTCGCGATCTTCTTTCCCGCGAGCAGATGCTCAAGCACCCCGCCGTGATTCTTCACGAGCTTGCCCACGCGTATCACGATCAAGTCCTTGGCTTCGACCACCCGGAGATCCTCGCGGCCTACGACAAGGCGAAGGCGGCGGGCAATTACGAGGAGGTGCTTGCCCACACTGGCCGGAGGGTACGGCACTACGGCCTGGCCAATCACAAGGAGTACTTCGCGGAGGGCACGGAGGCGTTTTTCTATCGGAACGATTTCTATCCTTTCGTCCGCGCGGAGCTTAAGGAGCATGATCCCGCGCTGGAGAACCTGCTCATGAAAATCTGGGAGCCGGCCAAGTGACCGGACGAATTTGAAGTCGCTCATCGCCATCATCGTCGCCGCGCTGCCGTTCGCCACGAGCGGAGCCAGTGTGGCATCGCCGGTCATCGGCGGCCTGGCGCGGCCGGAACACGTGTCCCCCGGACTTTCCGGTGCGGTCCTGATCAGCGAACTCGGCTGTGCGGCGTGTCACCCCACGACGCGCGCCGAATTGGCGGCGAAGCCCGGCCCCGACCTCTCCGCCGTCGGCGCGCGGGCGCACGGCGCGCATCTGCGCGCATTCATCGCCAACCCCACCGCCACCAAGCCCGGCACCACGATGCCCGACGTGCTCGGTCATTTGCCGGCGGCCGAACGCGAGTCCACGGCGGACGCGCTCGCGCATTACCTCGCCACGCTCGGCGGCGCGTCGCCGACCTTCACGCGGCTCGCTCCCCCGGCCATCGAACGCGGTCGCAAGCTGTACCACGCCGTCGGTTGCGTCGCGTGTCATTCCGCGGAGACGCCGAGCGCGGACTCGGTGCCGCTCGGGCCAGTCTCGGAGAAGTACTCCGTCGCCAGCTTGGCGAAATTCCTCGAGGACCCGCTGGCGGTCCGGCCCGGGGGCCGGATGCCTGACGCAAAGCTCGACCACTTCGAGGCGATGGACATCGCGAGCTACCTCCTGCGTGACCAAGCTACGCCTCCGCCCGTCTTCCGCCCCGACCCACAACGCGCCGCACGCGGCAAGGTGCTATTCACCCAACACCGCTGTGACGCGTGCCACACGGTCGGAGGCCCGAGCCCTTCGCCCACGCTCGCTGCTTTGGACCAAGTACGTCCCGAACGCGGGTGCTTGTCGGACCAGCCCGGGGCGTGGCCGCAGTATTCGCTGTCGGCGTCCCAACGCGCGACGGTGCGGGCCGCGCTGGCTCCGCCCGCGACGCCGTGGAGCGTCGCCGAGAACGTCGAGCTTTCACTCACTCGCCTGAACTGCCTCGCGTGCCACCAGCGCGGCGAAATCGGCGGGGTCCCCGCGCATCGCGACGCCTACTTCACCAGCCGGGACGAAAACCTCGGCGACCAGGGCCGCCTTCCGCCCTCGCTCACCGGCGTAGGGGCGAAGCTCAAACGCGACTGGCTCCGCGACGTGATCGTCAACGGCGCGTCGGCGCGGCCGTATCTCAACACGCGGATGCCGAAGTTTGGCGCGGCCGCCGCGGAACCGCTCGCCGACTGGATCAAGCAGCTGGACACCCTGCCGCCGGCCGAGTTCACGCGCGTCGGCAAGGACGACAAGCCGCACGAGATCGGACGCGAAATCGCCGGCGGCAAGGCGTTGAACTGCATCGCCTGCCACACGTTTCGCGGGAAGAGCGCCTCCCCCATCCGCGCGCTGGACCTGATGACCATGACCGAGCGGCTGGAGGAGAACTGGTTCCACCATTACCTCGCCCATCCGCAGCGGTTCTCGCCGCTCACGATCATGCCGGGCTTCTGGCCGGACGGGAAATCGCCGCTGCCCAATGTGCTTGGCGGCGACTCCGGCATGCAGCGCGACGCGCTCTGGCAATATCTTGCGCGCGGACCCGAGGCACGCGAGCCGCAGGGCTTGGTGCTGGAGCCGCTCGTCATTTCAGTGCCAAACGAGGCGGTCATCATCCGGCGCTCGTTCCCCGGCATCGGCAAGCGAGGCCTCGGCGTGGGTTATCCGGGCGGTATCAACCTTTCCTTCGACGCGGGCCAGATGCGGCTGGGCTCGCTCTGGAGCGGCGGATTCATCGAGGCCTCCAGCCTCTGGCGGGGCCAAGGTTCGGGTCAGGCGCGCATCCTCGGCAAAGACACCACCACGTTCCCGTCCGGCCCGGCATTCGCGGTCCTCGCCACGCCGGAGACAGCATGGCCCGCCCCCGACCCCACGCCGCGCCCGTCTCCCCATTCCTTCACGGGCTACACGCTCGACGCCCAACAACGCCCCACGCTCCGCTATTCCGTGGAGGGCTTTCCCGTGGAGGATTTCTTCATCGAGCGTCGCGACCCCGCCGGGGAGGTTTTCCTTGAACGGACCCTGAGGTTCCCCGCCACGCCTCCGGCGGGCATGCACTTCCGGGTGGCCGCGGACAAGATCATCGAGCCACGTGGCGCCAACGAGTTCGCCGTCGGCCAGAACCTTTGCGTGCGACTGCCTGCGACGCCGCTGGTCCGCCCGGCCGGTGACTTGAAGGAACTGCTGCTGCCCGTGCAGGGGGAACTACGGATCGAATACCACCCCGCCGCTAAGCCATGAACTTCCGCTTCATCATACCGATTTTCGTCCTCCAGTTCGTGGCCGTGGCGGCGGAGAGTTTCGGCGATTCCTGGGGCACGGCGGAACGGGAGGCAGCTTTCTATCGCATCGTCAACGTCCCGCTGCCCGAGGGTGTGTATCTCGAGGCGGGGAGTTTCGTTTCGTTGCCGGACGGACGGCTCGCCGTGGGCACCCGCCGAGGAGAGATTCTGCTCCTGAGCGGCATCGGTGATGAAAATCCACGCCCCCGGGCGAGCACCTACGCGAGCGGCTTGGATGAAGTACTCGGCTTGGCGTACCGGGACGGGGCGTTCTATGCCACGCACGCCACCGAAGTCACCCGCATCACGGACAAGAACGGCGATGGTCGCGCGGACCGCTTCGACACGGTGAGCGACAAATGGGGATTCGGGTACTATCACGAGTTCGCGCTCGGCTCGAAGTTCGACGCGGCGGGGAACCTCTACGTGGCGCTCGGCCTGTCCGAGTCCTACCACTCCAAGGCGCTTTTCCGCGGCTGGGCCCTGAAGATCACGCCGGACGGGAAGACCATTCCGTTGTGCAGCGGCCTGCGTAGCCCGCTCGGCGTGGGCGAGAACGAGCACGGCGAAATGTTCTACGTCGAGAGCCAGGGGCCGTGGAACGGCGCCTGTTCGCTGAAGCATCTCAAGCCCGGCGGCTTCATGGGGCACCCCATCAGCTTCAACTGGTATCCGTTCGCGCCGAACATGGGGCCGGAGCCGGTGAAACCGAACACTCCGTCGCGCATGGAAGTCGAGCGCCAGCGCGTGAAGGAACTCGTCCCTTACGCCGTGGTTTTCCCCTACAAGAAAATGGGGCGCTCGATCTCAGCGTTCGAAGTGAACCGCTCGGGCGGAAAGTTCGGGCCGTTCGAGAATCAGATGTTCGTCGGCGACTACTCCTTGAGCATCGTGATGCGGGTGACAACCGAGCAGGTGAACGGCGTGTGGCAGGGCGCGTGTTACCCGTTCCGCGAGGGATTAGGCACCGGCATTCTCGCGGTGCATTTCACGCCGCGCGGACAACTCGTCGCCGGCGGCACGAACCGTGGCTGGCCCGTGCGCGGCATGAAGGACAACCTGCTCCAGCGACTGGATTGGACCGGCCGGACGCCGTTCGAGATTCTCGACATCCGGGCCCAGCCCGACGGGTTCGTTTTGCGGTTCACGCAACCCGTGGACGCCGCGCTCGCCGCGCGCCCGCAGAGCTACGCGCTCCAGACCTACACCCACATTTACCAGCAAGGCTACGGCAGCCCGGAGGTTGATCACACGCGCCCGACCGTGACCACCGCCGAGGTGGCGTCCGACGGCATGAGCGCACGCCTGCGGGTGGAGGGCCTGATGCAGGGTCACATCCACGACTTCCACCTGCCGGCGCTGCGGTCCCTCGACGGGGAGCCGCTGCTCCACGACCGCGCGTACTACACGCTGAACGAGATTCCCCGGAACTGAACGGCGCCCATCCGAAACGCTGGCCATGAAAATCAAACGCATCCTCGCCTACCGAGTTGAACTTCCGCTGCACGAAACCACCTACAAGTGGAGCGGCGGCAAATCCGTCACCGTGTTCGACAGCACCGTCGTGCGCATCGAGACCGACACCGGACTCGTCGGCCACGGCGAGGTTTGTCCGCTCGGGCCGTTTTATCTACCGGCTTACGCCGAGGGCGTGCGCGCCGGTTTGCGCGAACTCGGCCCGCACCTGATCGGCGCCGACCCGCGCCAGCTGGCGAAACTTAATCGCACGATGGACGCCGCGCTCAAGGGGCATCCCTACGTGAAGAGCGGCATCGACATCGCGTGCTGGGACATCCTCGGGCAGGCGAGCGGCCTGCCCGTGTGCGAGTTGCTCGGCGGCCGTTACGGCCAGGACGTGCAGCTTTACCGCGCGATCTCGCAGGAGTCGCCGGAACAAATGGCCGCGAAGGTCGCGGGCTATCGCGCGGAGGGCTACCACCGCTTCCAGCTCAAGGTCGGCGGCGATCCGGACACGGACATCGCGCGCATCTTCGCCGTCGCCGCGAAGCTCGAGCCCGGCGACCGGCTCGTGGCCGACGCGAACACCGGTTGGGTGCAGCACGAGGCCGTGCGTGTGGCCAAGGCCGTGCGCGACGTGGATGTCTACATCGAGCAACCTTGCCTCAACTACGAGGAGTGCCTCGCCGTGCGCCGCCAGATTCCGCACCCGTTTGTACTGGACGAAAACGTCGACGAGCTCGGCATTTTGCTCCGCGCCAAGGCTGATCTCGCGATGGACGTGGCGAATCTCAAGATCAGCAAGTTCGGCGGTCTCACAAAGATCAAACAGGCCCGAGACCTCTGCGTGAGCATGGGTATCGGCATGACGCTGGAGGATTCGTGGGGCGGCGATATCGCCACCGCCGCCATCGCGCACCTCGCGCACAGCACGCCCACGGAGTTCCTCTTCAGCACCACCGACTTCAACAGCTACGGCCCCGTGAGCATCGCCGACGGCGCGCCGCAGCGCGTGAACGGTCGCATGGCCGCCTCCACCTTACCCGGTCTGGGCATCACACCAAAGATGAGTGTGCTCGGTGAGGCGGTTGTCGTCGTGTCATGAAAACCTTGCCGCTCGTTCTCATCGCTTTCCTGGCCTCACTGGCGTCCGCCAGCGCGGCCCAGAAACCAAACATCCTGCTTATCCTCGCCGATGACCTCGGATACGGGGATGTGAACTGCTACAACGATCGGTCGAAGGTCGCCACGCCGCATCTCGACCGCCTCGCGCGCGAAGGCATGCGCTTCACCGACGCGCATAGTCCCGCCACGGTCTGCACGCCCACGCGCTACAGCCTGATGACCGGCCAGATGGCGTTTCGCGTGCCGAACGGCGGTGCAGTATTCCAAGGCGCCGGCGGACCCTCGTTGATCGCGACGGGGCGCCTCACGCTGCCGGCGATGCTGAAGAAGCAAGGCTATGCCACCGCGGCGGTCGGCAAATGGCATGTAGGCCTCACCTTTCGGGATCAGGCCGGAGAAGCGATTCACTCGGGAAAACTGGAGGAGGCGAAACGCATCGACTTCAGCTGCCGTGTCGAAGGCGGTCCGGTGGACCATGGGTTTGATAAATTCTTCGGCACGGCGTGCTGTCCCACGACCGATTGGATTTACGCCTTCATCGATGGGGACCGCGTGCCAGTGCCGCCCGCCGCTCCACTCGATAAATCCAAGCTGCCCCAACACGCTTACGCGAACGACTGCCGCCCCGGTTTCATCGCCCCCGATTTCCCGATGGAGGAAGTGGACCTGGTCTTCCTGAAAAAGAGTCGTGAATTCCTGGAGCAGCACGTCCGTGAGACGCCGGGCGAACCCTTCTTTCTCTACCACGCTGCGCAGGCGGTGCATCTGCCCTCGTTCGCGGCGCCGCAGTTCAAGGGAAAGTCCGGTGCCGGGCCGCACGGCGATTTTATCCACCAACTCGACTGGGTGGTCGGCGAGTTGATCGGCACGCTGGAAAAGCTCGGCGTCGCGGACAACACCTTGGTCATTTTCACCAGCGACAACGGCCCGGAAGTCGCCAGCGTGGTTCACATGCGCGCGGATCACGGGCACGACGGCGCGCGGCCGTGGCGCGGCATCAAACGTGACAGTTGGGAGGGAGGCCATCGCGTGCCTTTCCTTGTCCGCTGGCCAGCCCGGGTGAAACCGGGCACCACTAGCGCTCACCTCACCAGCCTCACCGACGTGATGGCGACCCTCGCCGCCATCAGCGACGCCAAGCTCCCCGCCAACGCCGCCGAAGACAGCTTCAACCTGCTGCCCGTGCTGCTTGGCGAAGCCGACGCGCCCAGTCGTCCCTACCTGCTCACCCAAGCCTTCGCCGGTGGGCGTACGCTCTCCATCCGGCGCGGACCATGGAAATATCTCGACCACCCCGGATCCGGCGGAAACCGCTATGAAAGCAATCCCGGCCTGAGGCCTTTCATTCTTCCCGAGTCCGCGCCGGACTCCCCCGGCCATCTCTACAACCTCGACACCGATCCCGGGGAAACGAGGAACCTCTACGCCGAGCGCCCGGAGCTGGTGAAGGAAATGAAGGCCCTCCTCGAACAAACTAAGACCAGCGGCCGAAGTGCGCCGCGGTTTTAACCACAAGATGAGAAACCTTCAGGCCCTCAGCCCGCCCGCTGACGTCGAGGGCTGGAAGCGCGGCGCTGCGAACACCGGCTACCGTTGCCTTGGCCTCGCGAAGACGCCGACCCCCATGGGGCGGACTTTCCCGGCGGTGCCGCTGGAAAGCGGCTGGACCCGGATCAACCAAGCAACTCCGCGCATTGAACGACGGTGGTGATAACTTCGCCCATGGTACGCGCCTTCTTGATGTGGCTGGCTTGCACGCCAGTCCTTGCCCACCCCGTGCCGGAAAGCCCGCAGTGGCTCATTTATCCCGGAGGTGATGGCCCGGGAAAGGGCAGGCACATCATGCTCATTGCCGCCGACCAAGAGTATCGCAGCGAGCAGTCCATGCCGATGCTGGCCAAGATTCTGAGCCGGCACCATGGCTTTGATTGCACCGTGCTCTTCGGCGTGAACGCGAAAGGCGAGGCGGACCCCACCCTTCCGGTTTATCCAGAGAAGGGCAAGGAAGCCGAGTTCAAGCCTCACCACATCCCCGGCCTGGAGCATCTCGCCTCGGCGGACCTGGTGGTGTTCTTCACCCGCTTGCTCACACTCCCGCTGACGGAACAACAGCAGATCGTGAAGTATGTGGACTCCGGAAAGCCGTTCATCGCGCTGCGCACCGCCAATCACGGGTTCCGCGGACCACTGCCCTACAAAATCAACGGCAAGCAGGTGCGCTGGGGCGAGGACGTGTTGGGCGGCAGCTTCTTGGGGCATCACGGCCGGTGGCAGGCCGACTCCACGCGCGGCGTCCTCGTCGCGGAGCAAAGGCAGCATCCCGTTCTCCGCGGCGTCAGCGACATCTGGGGAGACTCCGACGTTTATCGAACCTACAAACAGGGCGCCTCCCTCCCAGCCGACTGCACCGCGCTCGTCTGGGGACAGCCGCTGACGGGCCGCAATAGCGACGATGCGCCGAATCCCAAGTTGGAGCCGCTGCCCGTCGCGTGGGTCAAGTCCTGGCAGACGAGCAACGGCAGGCAGGCCCGCGTGTTTCACTCCACAATGGGCAGCGGCATCGACCTCCAGAGCGCCGGACTGCGCCGGCTCATCATCAATGCCACCTACTGGTGTCTTGAGATGGAGTCCGCCATCACCGCCACCCGCAGCGTGGACATCGTCGGCGACTACGAGCCGCGCGCCAGCGGATTCAACTACCTCAAGCTCGGAGTGAAGCCGCAGCCGGTCTCAGCCTTCAGATGAAAACCAGCCGGGCTGTAACCCCAGCGTTCATTGCCGCGGCCTGATCTCACCACTGTACGCAATCAAACCATGAAACTAGCGGTTAAAGTTCTGCTCCCCGTCCTGGCGTTTTCTGCTCTCGGGTACGGCCCTGCCGACGCGGCGGAGAAAAAGCGGCTGAATGTTTTCATCCTCGCCGGGCAGTCGAACATGGAGGGCCACGGCTTCGTCGCCGCCGACCCTCAGCGCAACGGCGGTCGCGGCTCGCTCGAGTTCCTCGCGAAGAATCCCGCGACAACGCCCCGCTTCGCGAAGTTCGCGACGGCCGACGGCCCGTGGCGCAAGCGTGACGACGTGTGGATCTCCCATCTCCAACGCCACGGACCACTCACCGTCGGCTATGGCGCCCTCCCGGAGCCCACCCGCCCGGCGAAGATCGGGCCCGAACTCGGTTTCGGCTGGGTGATGGGTGATGCGCTCGACGAGCCCGTGCTCCTCATCAAATGCGCGTGGGGTGGCAAAAGTCTCGCCGTGGACTTTCGTCCACCGAGCGCGGGGCGGCCGCCCTACTCCCTCGGCGCCAAGCCCGACGCCGCCGTCGCGCAAGACCCGGCGATCGTCGGGCGTTATTATCGGGAGATGATCGCGCTCACCCGGTCCGCGCTCTCCCGGCTCCAGGAGCTCGTGCCCGGCAGCGATGGCCGGTTCGTGCTCGCAGGCTTCGCGTGGCACCAGGGATGGAATGATCGCGTCAACGACAAGTTCACGGCCGAATACGAGGCGAACCTGGCCCACTTCATCCGGGATGTCCGGCGTGAGTTCGGTGCGCCGGAGCTGCCGTTCGTCATCGGTGAGACCGGCATGACCGGTCCGACCGAGAAGCACCCGCGCGCGCTTGCCCTCATGCGGGCGCAGGCGGCAGTGGCGGCCCAGCCGGAATTCACGGGCAACGTCGCGTTTGTCGGTACCAAGGCGTTTTGGCGTACCGTCGAGGACTCGCCGAACAACCACGGCTACCACTGGAACTCCAACGCCGAGACCTACACCCTCATCGGCGAGGCGATGGGCGAGGCGATGAAGCGGTTACTCGGTCTTCCGTCGCGCCCCTGAAGCGGTGGCCGAAGGGCCAGGTTGAAACCTCCAGCGGTCATCACACCTCGCTTGCTCTGCGATTACCCGCGGATCCGGCCGACCAAAGCCCCTGCACCAGTCTGATTGAGGGGGGCTGAAGCCTCGGCGGAGGCGGGTCGCGCCCTGCCTCCTTCGGAACACGGGTCGTTGATACGGCCAAACCTTCAGTCGCGCGATCGCGCACCCAACCGTGATTGGGGTGCAGCGTTCCTCAATGGGCCAGTCGTCCGCGCGGCCCCGCCGGCCGGAGCCGATGTTTAGAGAGGTGGATTGACCTTTCGTCCGCCCGGAAGGTCATCTTGGGCCGTGTCGGTTGTGCATTCCTCAAGGCTGCCCAGCTCCTTTCGCCACGCCGGTTTCGGAATCCGCGTCCGTGCCATCCTGAAGTCATTTCCCTCCCTCCTACCTTGAAACGTATACCCCTCCTCCTCGTGGCCCTGGCTGCCGCCGCCTGCGGCATAGCCGCCGAATCCTCCGTCCCGCCCGCCAAGTCGCCGGGTGACCTCGCCTTCGACGCGGCGCGGGCGGCGATCAATACCGCCAAGCCCGAAGCCGCCAAGGTGCTCGATGCGGGATTCAACCTCTTCTTCAACTTTCCGGACCATGCGGGTACCAGCGGCCTGCTACCGGCCATGGGCGGGATCACCCAGCGGCTACCCGAGGCCGAGCGGGCGGGCTACACCAAGGCGTTCAACGAGCGCCTGGCGGCGGAGTTGGCGAAGCCGACGCTGCCGGACGCCGCGCGCGAGGGCATCCTCGGGGCGCAGGCGTCGATCGAGCTGAACGCGCAGACGCGGGCGGAAAAGCCCGACGTGGCGGCGTTGCGCACGAAGCTCGATGCCCTGGCCGCCCGCTTCCCCAAGGCCCGTCAGCTGGCGGGGCTTGAGCTGGGCTACGCCAAGCTGCTGGCGAAGGCCGATCCGGTCGCGGGCCAAGAGTTCCTGCGAAAGCTGGCCGCCTCCGACCAGCCCGAGACCGCACAGCAGGCGGCGGGCGAGCTGCGGGTGGCCGAGATGCGCACGAAACCTATGGAGATGCGGTTCACCGCAGCCGATGGCCGCGAGGTCGACTTGGCTAGGCTTCGCGGCAAGGTGGTGCTGATCGACTTCTGGGCCACCTGGTGCGGCCCCTGCATCGCCGAGCTGCCCAACCTCACCAGGGTCTACGAGACCTACCACGAGCGCGGATTCGAGGTCGTGGGCGTGTCGTTCGAGAACTCCGGGATCATCGACGAGGCCGCGCTGAAGAACCCGCGGAATGCCGGCAAGACGGTGGACACGCCGGAGCAGGCCGCGGAGAAGAAGGCGAAGGCCCGGGACAAGATGCTGGCCTTTACCAAGGAGAAGGCGATGCCCTGGCCGCAGCACTTCGACGGACTGTACTGGAATAACGAATACGGACGCCGTTTCAACATCCGCGGGATCCCGGCCATGTTCCTCCTGGACAAGGAGGGCCGGCTGGTCGACACGAACGCCCGCGGCGACAAGCTCGAGCCTCTGGTGAAGAAACTGCTAGGGCTCTAGCGGGCGGTTGGCCGGCCGGATGACCCTTTTCACCGGCGCCTTCCACGGAATCGGTGTGTCGATCACGCGCAGCCGGCGCGGTGCGTGAGTCGCAGCGGTTGCCGGTTTCATCCGGCCGCCCTCGGGGCGTCCACCATCCCGGAACCGCCCCCCCTCCCTGAAAGTCCACTTTCCTATCAGCCAGTCGGTTCCGCCCACCGCGAGCAGCGGTTCCGCACGGTGCCCACAATGGGACCGGACGTGGAAAACCAGCAGGAGAACCGCACTGCGATGACTCGCATGCCGTTCACCAGTTCAACCGGCGGCTGTCGCTATTCCTGAACGGCCGAAACATCCTCGACGTGAATAGTCTCCCGTTGGGCTTCGATTCGTCCCCCGCGATTACGCCAAAACTAGAATTACCTCAACGCTTGGCGCGTCTTGGACGGCGGGTTGACCAGCACCTTCTCAGGGTTGAACGCATCGCCGGAATCCAATACGCCCAGAGGGCAGGCGCCGCTATCGCCAATACCACCTCAGCGCGGCGGGACTGGGCCCCTCGCAACGGCTAGCTCCCCGGGGTCACCGTCCGCTTGAACTCATCGATTGCACGCCGCATCGAGGCGGCGATTTCAGGTTTTTGGTCGGCGAGGTTCAGAGCCTCCTTCAGGTCATCCTTCAAATTGTAGAGCTGGGCCTCGCCATCCTTCAGGATCAGCTTCCAATCGCCGCGCCGCATCGCGGTGCCGAGCTTGGGCTCGTAACCGAAAAACAAGTCCCGCGCCGGCAATGGCTCTCGGGCCAACCAATGCCGCCTGACACTCATGCCATCGAGATTGGCCGGCACCTCCGCAACGGCGCCCGAGATTTCAGCGAGGGTTGGGAACAGATCGAATCCGGCGATCAAGGCATCCGATCGCGTCCCCGCCTTGATCCGACCGGGCCACCAGACGACCGCCGGTACGCGATGGCCTCCTTCATAATGACTGAACTTGCCACCGCGGTAGGGTCGCTGCGACGGCGCCATCCCCACATCCCCGTTGTCCGACCAAAAGAAGACCAGGGTGTTTTCCGCCAAGCCCAGGTCACCGAGGGTATCGAGGATTCGGCCCACGCTTTGGTCGAGGTCCTCGACCAGGGCCCGGTAGCGCGGCCGATTGACATCATCGACGCGATTTTGCTTCCAGTCTGACGCGCGTGACTCCGGCGTGTCGGTGCGCATCTGGTACGGGTTATGCACCGCTTGGTGACCGATGTGCAGGAAGAACGGGCGGTCCTGGTGACGCTTGATGAAATCTACGCTGCGTTGCGTGATGATGTCGGTCGAGTAGCCCTCCACGTTTTCCACCTTCACCCCGTTGCGCCAGGACTGGTGCCGATGGTAGTCCGCCCCTCCGTGCAGGAATCCTACGAATTCGTCGAAACCGAGACGCGTGGGATTTGATTCGTCCCGATGGCCGCAGTGCCACTTGCCGAACAAGCCGGTCGCGTAACCGGCCTTCCTCAGCACCCTCGCCAAGGTAGGTGTCTCCGGCGGCAGGCCTTTTTCCGAAGCGTCGCGGCCCACGATCACATCCACGATGCCGGCCCGTTGCTGGTAGCGACCGGTGTGGAACGCCACGCGCGTCGGGCTGCAGACCGAGGAGTTGGCGTGAAAATCCGTGAACATCATCCCCTCCCGCGCCATCCGGTCGATCCGCGGCGTCCGCACCCAGCCGTCATAAAGGCTGATGTCACCGCACCCGAGATCGTCGGCGAGGATGACGATGAAGTTGGGCGCCCGTCCGGCGGCGGCCGGCCTCGCGCCTAGCGGCACGGTTGCGATCAACAGCAGGAAATAAAAGAGGCTTCGCATCGTTTTCCGATTTCAGCGCGGCAAACTATGGCGGACCACGGGACCGGTAAAAGCGGGAAAGCATCAGGCATGCTTCGGCCCGCTCGGGATTGGACGGCCTGAACGCGCGCAACCTGCGATCGGCCCATCGGATCGTCTCGAGTCCGCGGATTTGAGGAGGCGCCCGCACATGCCCTTCCCCGCGGCGGACTTGGGCGGGGCGCGCTCTTTCGAGAGCCACTTTTCAAATCGCCTCCGGCTAACCGGCTGGAGAATCGTGCTTCCTCACAGGGCGAGACCGATCGGATCCGCCGGACCTCTTGATCCCCCAACGAATCGCTTGACGCCCGAAAGCGCCGCACCTTTCCTCGAACCTTTACATCACTCGGTCGGCTCCGTTTCCGCGGCGCCGCCATCACCGCGAACCACTTCCTCCCATGGCCAATCCGAAACGCAAACAGTCCAAACGCCGCAGCGCCAACCGTCGCGCCGCCAACGCCTTCCGCGCGCCGGAATTCGCCAAGGATCCGACAGATGGCAGCGCTTTCCGCCCCCACCGCGTGAACCCGAAAAACGGGATGTACCGCGGTCGTCAGGTTCTGAACGTCGAGGTCTGAGCTCACGCTCGGCCTCTCCTCCCCTTTTCCGTACCGGCGATGGCTGAGTCATCCGCCGCGACCCGCCGGATCGCCGTGGACGCCATGGGCGGGGATCTCGGTCCGTCCGAGGTCGTCGCCGGCGCCAAGCTGGCCCTGAGCCAGCTGCCTGAACTGAGCCCGATCACGCTCGTGGGCGACCGTGCAGTCCTGGAGCCCCTTCTCGCCGAGAACGGGTTGCAAGCCGGGCCGCGCCTAGAGGTTCACCACGCCAGCGAGGTGATCACGATGGAGGACAAACCCCTCGCCGCCCTGAAGCGCAAGAAGGACTCCTCCATGGTGCGCGCCATCGAGCTCGTCCGTGACCGGCACGCCGGCGTTGTGGTCAGCTGCGGCAATACGGGCGCCTTGATGGCGGGCGGCACGCTGCGCCTCCGCACGATGAGCGGCATCACGCGTCCCGCCCTGGCTGCCGTCGTCCCCCGGCAAGGCGGACATTTCGTCTTAATCGACGCCGGCGCCAATCCGGAAGCCACCTCGGAGCACCTGGTCCACAACGCGATTCTCGGGAGCCATTATTGCCGCGTGATGCTCGGCATCGAGCGTCCCCGCGTCGGCCTGATGACAATCGGCACCGAGGAGGGAAAAGGCACCCCGTTGATCACGGAGACCAACGACCTCCTGCGGCGGCTCTCCGACGTCATCAACTACGCCGGCCCCATCGAGGGATTCCACGTGTTCGCGGAGCACGTCGACGTCGTCGTCTGCGACGGTTTTGTCGGAAACATCATGATCAAAAGTTGGGAGTCCCTCGTGCGGTTCTTCTCCAGCACGATGAAAGAGGAGCTGAAGGCCAATCCCCTGCGCGCGACCGGCGCGCTGCTTTCCAAGGGCGCCTTCGACGCGCTGAAGGAGCGCATCAACCCCGAGCGCTACGGGGGCGCCCCGCTGCTCGGGCTCAACGGCAACATTTTCAAGGCCCACGGCTCATCCAACCGGCGCTCGATCCGCAGCGCGATCATCGCCGCGCACGAGATGATCCGCGCCGAGATGAACCTTCGCATCGAGGCCGACGTGGCCCGGGCCAACGCATTGCTCGCCGCACCCGTCGCGCCGGCCGGGGCGAACTGAACGCCCGACCTGATGCCCACCCCCTCCACGGTGATCCTCGGAACCGGCTCGTTCGCGCCGTCCCGGATCATGACCAACGACGATCTTTCGCGGATCGTTGACACCTCCGACGAGTGGATTCGCACCCGCACCGGCATCCGCGAGCGGCGGATCGCCGGCCCCTCCGAAAAGGCTTCCGATCTGGGTGTCGAAGCCGCCCGCCGCGCCCTCACCGATGCGGGGCTCACCCCCGCAGACATCGATCTGCTCGTCGTCGCCACCTTCACCCCCGACCAGCCCCTTCCCTCCTGCGCCAGTCTGCTGCAGAAGAAGCTCGGCATTCCGACCCGGTCCGCCTGTTTCGACGTCAACGCCGCTTGCACGGGCTTCCTCTACGCACTCGACGTCGCCAGCGCCATGATCGCATCCGGTCGCTACCGGCGCGCCTTGGTCGTTGGCACCGAGAAGTTATCCGAAGTCGTCGACTGGGAGGACCGCACCACGTGCGTGCTTTTCGGCGACGGCGCCGGCGCGGCGGTCATCGGCGCGTCGGAGGAGCCGGATCGCGGTCTGCTCGGTTGCCTGCTGGGTTGCGACGGTTCCAGCGCCGATCTCCTCTGCATCCCGGGCGGGCCACGCGACCCAGCCTCACCGCCGGGCGCGCGCAGCGACCGGCTCCAGATGAAGGGCCGGGAGATCTTCAAGCTCGCCGTGCGATGCATGGATGAATCGGCGCGTGACATCCTGGAACAACAGCACGTCCGCGCGGATCAAATCTCGCTCGTGATTCCCCATCAGGCCAACCAGCGCATCATCGATGCGATCGCCGAGTACCTCGAGTTGCCCGCGGATCGCTTCTTCGTGAACGTCGACCGCTTCGGCAACACCTCGGCGGCCTCGATCCCGATCGCACTCGACGAGGCGCGCCGCGCCGGCCGGATCAAGCGCGGGGACCTCGTTCTGCTCGTCGCGTTTGGGGCGGGCTTGACCTACGGAAGTGCGCTGCTTCGCTGGTAAAAATTTTTCGATGCGTCTCCCGCTGAACCGGCTCGTCCTCGTCGCCAGTCTTCTTCCTCTCCTGGCCGGTCTTCTGTCCAGCGCCCTGCGGGCGGATCTGGTCTGGACTCGCGCCACCGGCTGGACGGTCGAGGGGGGCGCCCTAAGCGGGCTCGCCGGCGCCGAGGGCCGGAACGCACTCGACCAGATGAACAAGGCCCGGCTGGCGGAGGACGAGGGTGGCAACCGCAGCGCCATCCGCACCTACCAGGCCGTCGCGAAGAAGTACCCCAATTCGATCTACGCCCCCGAGGCGCTGTACCGCTCCGCTCGGCTGCGGCTGAAGGGGCAGGATTACGCGAAGGCTTTCGAGGACTTCCAATCGGTGCTCAGCCGCTACCCGAACACCCGCCGTTTCAACGAAATCGTCGGGGAACAGTACCGCATCGCCAGCGCGATGCTCGACGGCGCGCGCGGCCGCATGCTGTGGGGGACCCTCCCGGGCTTCACGCAGCGCGACAAGGCCCTCGAGTTCTTCGAGACGATCCTCGGCAACGCGCCTTACAGCGACTACGCGCCTCTCTCACTGATGAATATCGCCCGAGGGCACCAGAAGCTCGGGAACACCGAGAACGCCATCGACGCCCTCGACCGCATGATCAACAGCTACGGCCAGAGCCTCCTCGCGCCCGACGCCTACCTGAAGCTCGCCCAAACCCATGCCTCTTTGGTCGACGGACCGCATTACGACCAGGGCGCCACCAAGGAATCCATCACCTACTTCACCGACTTCATGCTGCTTTTTCCCGGTGACGGCAACGTGGGCGTGGCGGAGAAGGGCCTCGACGGAATGAAAACCATGCTCGCCGAGAGCAAGATCCGCATGGCGGACTTCTACTTCTACAAGCGTTCGAACTACAAGGCGGCCAGGGTCTTCTACAACGAGGCCATCACCGCCTACCCGGAGTCCGCCGTGGCGACCAAGGCCAAGGCGAGACTTGTCGAGGTCGAGGCCAAGGTCTCCGGCCAACCCGCCCCCGCGAAGGCGCAGTCCGCCGAACCCGCGAAGAAGAAGCGCTTTTTCTTCTTCTGAGCGACGCGGCCGCCGCCCGCCATGCCCCGGCTGATACCCGCGACCGGCCTGCTGCTCGCCCTCGCGCTCCTCGCCGCGGGTTGCTCCCGCTACCAACTGGGAACCGGCTCTCGCCCGGCCTTCGCCTCCCTCGGCGTCGAGCCCGTGGTCAACCGTTCCACCCTGCCGCAGGCCGAGGCCCTCGTCTCCGCCCGGTTGCGTGAAGCTTTCCTCCGTGACGGCCGTGTGCCGACCGTAACCTCCGGCGCCGCCGCGGTGCTTTCCGTGACGCTGGAGGATTTTCGTCGCGAGGTCGCGGCTGTGCGCGAAGGTGACACGGGACTCGCCCGCAAGTTCAACCTCACGCTCTCCGCGAGCGCCACGCTGCGCGAGACGGGATCCGGACGGCTCCTGTGGGATCGCCGTCCTTTCACGGTAACCCGCGAAGCCTTCACGGACGGCGGCCAGCTGCAGTCCGAGTACCAAACCCTGCCGCTGCTCGCCGAGGCGCTGGCCCAGCGCGTCGCCCTGGCGGCGCTCGACTCGTGGTGAACGCTCGCGCGATGAAACCCCATCAGCTGATTCTCGCCCCTTCCCTGCTCGCCGGGGATCACGCGAATCTCGCGGCCAGCGCGGCGCGCGTGGCCGGGGCCGGACTCGAGTGGCTGCATCTGGATCTGATGGACGGCCGTTTCGTCCCGAACCTGACCTTCGGCCCCGAGACGCTGGCCGCCCTGCGACGCGCCGGTTGCCGGCTGTTCTTCGACACGCATCTGATGCTGGCCGAGCCGCACCGGTACATCGACTCCTTCGCCAAAGCGGGCGCCAACCTGATCAGCGTGCACATCGAGCCGGCCTACGACCACGGCGCGACGCTCGCCCGCATCCGCGAGCTGGGGTGCCAGAACGGCATCGTGCTGAACCCGGGCACACCGGCGGAGGCAATCCTGCCGGTGCTTGACCAGGTCGACCTGGTGCTCGTCATGACCGTGCAGCCCGGTTTCGGCGGGCAACCCTTCCGTCGCGACATGTTGCCCAAATTGCGGACCATCGACGGCTGGCGCCGCGAACGCGGCCTTGCATTCCGCCTCGAGGTCGACGGCGGGATTGACGTTGCGACCGGCAGGGAATGCCGGGCGGCCGGCGCGGACACCTTCGTGGCGGGCACCTCGTTCTACAAGGCCGACGACGCCCGGACTTTCTCGGCGGACTTCGCCGGCATCTAGGAGACGGCCTCGCTGATCAGGAGCCGTCTCCACGCGCGATCGCCTCGGCGCGACGGTAGTTTTCACGGAAAGCGTCACCAAGCTCACGCGCCAGCTTGGCCTCGTCGACACGGTTGCGGGCGTTCATGCGTTCGCGGATGACGCCGGTGGTCCTATCGTAGGTCACCGCTGAAAGATCCTGCAGGGCCGCAAGCGCCTTGGCCTTCCGCTCGCCCTCCGCCGCCTGGATGGCAGTCCACGCCGCGCGCAATTCGGCGTGGGTATCCTGGCACATCACGCGAATGATCAGCGCCATCTCGCGGAAAATGCGCCCCGTCCATTCCTGGCGGTAAACGAGCGGCGTCGCCTGGCCGTAGGGCGCGTCGTCGGGATCGGAACGCAGTGGGCGCAGCGCCTCGTCACGGTAGAAGTCGCGGCGCACCGGCAAACGGCGCAGGGCGAAGCGCTGCGGCCCGCCGGCCGTGCCCGGGCGCAGGTTCCAGAGCAGCTGCCCCTCGGGCGACAACACGTACTCGAGAAAAGCCTCCGCCGCGACCCGGTTCCGCGTTCCGCGGAGCAGAGCGATCGGGTCAACGGACGCGACTGATCCACCCGCCGGCGAAACGTAGCCGACGCGTTCGGTGCGATCGCGGCGGCGCACGGCCTCCTGCTGCTGCCGGCCATAGAAGTCGATGCACAGACCCGCCGCGCAATTGCCCGACGCCACGTCGATCGGCGGCTTCTGCGATGAATCCGTGAAGTAGCGCGAATTGGCACCGATCCGCTGCAGGAGCCCCATCGCGGCCAGCCAGCCCTCGCGGACGGCGCGCTGCTCGCGGGCCGCCGGCGCCTCTCCCGGATTCGCACGCGCTAGCTCCTCCAGGCGCAACTGCATCTGCTGCTGGATGATGTTCTCGAACGCCTTAGCCACCGAGCCGCTCTTCGTGGGGTCAGCCAGAGCGACCTCGCCGACCAAACGCGGATCCGCGAGATCCGCCCATTGCGCCGGCTCGCGCGTGACGCCGAGCCGGCGCAATGAGTCTCGGTTGAAGATGATACCGTATGAACTCAGCACGGCGCCCACCCAGCGTCCTCCGGAGTCGCGATAGGTCTCGCCCGCAAAGCGCTCCGGAATGAGCGCGGGCGTGAACCAGTCGGGACGCGAACGCGTCAGTCCGGTCTCGACGAGCCACCCCGCCTGGGCGGCGCGCTCGAAATCGTAGGTTCCGCCGCCGAAAAACACATCAATCCCGCAACCGACCTCAGAGGCCAGGAAGGCCGCCCGCGCCTCCCGGCCCGCGGCCGGCGCGTCGGGCCGCAGTCGTCCGTTCTGGAACCCGGCGGCGACCTCCGCACTCCAGGGCCGCCCGCGCCGCCTCACCCATTCCAGCTCAAAGGCGGCCGAGAATTCACCTTCAAGGAAACGCGCGATCTCGCTGGTGCCGCCCACGATCCGCCAGTCAATCGAGACGGTCCGGCCCGTCCGACGCTGGTACCAAGCCGCGAAACCGAGCGCGTACTCGTGCCGGATCGCCTCGTTATGGGGCGTTATGACCACGACAGTGTCGTCGGTGCGCCGCGCGGCGTCCGCCTTCGGGCGCAAGGCGAACGGCAGCGCCACCAGCGCCACCAGCGTGAAGATGATCAACGCGCGTTTCATGCCGGTCGGGGCGCCCGCGCGGGATCAGTCGGCGAGGACAACAACATCCTCCGGCTCAGCCCGCGCGTAGACCTCACCCTGCCCGGATTTCTCCAGAAACCGCGGATTCAACTCGATCACCTTGAGGAGGCGATCGCCCACCTGCAGCGCGTACTGGGCCAGCTCGCCGAGATAAACCGCCTCGCCGATCCGGCCCCGCACCCAGTTACCCTCCGGTTGCCGGTCGCTCAGGGACCAGCATTCGGGGCGCACACAAAGCGTGACCTTGGCGCCCGCAACCAGCCGCGCGGACGCATCGCCGGGCACCCCCTCCATCAGGCCCAGCGGCGTCTCGACCGCCACGCGGCCACCCTGCACGCCGGCAACCGTGCCGGGAATGAAGTCGGTCTCGCCGATGAAATCCGCGACCACGCGGCCCACGGGCCGGCGGTAGACTTCCCGCGGCGATCCGACCTGCAGGATGCGTCCCCCATCGAGGATGGCCATGCGGTCGGCGACGGAGAGCGCCTCCTTCTGGTCGTGGGTCACATAGACGGTCGTGAGCTTGAACTCCTTGCAGACCCGCCGGATCTCGGCGCGCATCTCAAGCCGGAGCTTCGCGTCGAGGTTCGAGAGCGGCTCGTCGAGCAGGAGGCAGCGCGGACGGATCACCAGCGCGCGCGCCAAAGCCACCCGCTGCTGTTGCCCGCCCGAGAGCTGGTTGGGCTTGCGGTCCGCGAAGGTTCCCATGCGCACCGACTCGAGCGCCTCCGCGACCCGACGCTTCAGCTCGGGCGCGGGCACCTTCCGCTCCTCCAGACCAAAGGCAACGTTCTCCGCCACCGACATATGGGGCCACAGCGCGTAGCTCTGGAACATCATGCCGGTGTTACGCCGGTGCGGCTCCAGCCGCGTCACATCCTCGTCGCCGAACAGCACCGTGCCCTCCTCGGGGATGTAGAACCCGGCGAGGCTCCTCAGCAGCGTGGTCTTCCCGCAGCCACTCGGGCCCAGCAGGAAGAACAGCTCGCCGGCGCCGATCGTGAGATCGAGCCGCTGCAACGCGGTGACGGAACCGAAGCGCTTCGTGAGCTGCCGGATGCTGATCGAGATCATGCGGGCGAACCTTATCCAGCGCGGCGGCCCGCCGGGCGCAAGCGGCTAACAGCGCCACTTGCCGAAACGGACAACCTCACTCTCTTCCGCACGTGTCCCAGTCCTACGAGCTTTCCGGCCTGACCGCCCGCCTCGACCGCTTGTGCTACCACCACGGTGGCGCGAGCCTGCCGGCGGACCGGCCGCACGCTTTTGTTTATTACATCACCATCCGCAACGCATCGGCCAGCACGGTGACCCTGCTCGGGAGGAAGTGGGTCGTGGAGCAGGTGGACGGGGAACGGCTGGTGATCGAAGGGGATAAGATCGTCGGCGAAACCCCACGCCTGACCCCGGGCGAGGAATTCTCCTATAACAGTTTCCACGTCACCGGGGTCGACGCCACCGTACACGGCAGTTTCCACGGCATCGACGAGGCCGGGCGGAAGGTCCACGTGAAGCTGCCGCCTTTCGAGATGGCGATCCCGCGCGAGAACCGGGATGCCGCCGTCAACCCGTGCGGGGAGTGACCTGGCGAAGCGCCTCGTAGCAGGCGATCCCCGCGGCGGTGCTCAAGTTGAGCGATCGGAGCGAGGGATCGACCTGAGGGATGCGGACCCGATGGGCGGCGAGTTCCTCGTGCAACCAGCCGGGGGCTCCGGAGCTCTCGTTGCCGAAGACCAGACCGTCGCCGTCGGCGAACGCGACGTCCCAGATGCCACGCTCCGCCCGGGTGGTGAGCAACCAAAGCCGGGAGGGCGTGGCTGGACTCGCGCGGAACGCGGCCCAGTCCGCGTGTTCGTGGACGTCGAGGGACTTCCAGTAGTCCATCCCGGCCCGGCGCAGGTTGCGATCGTTGATGACGTAGCCGAGCGGGTGGATGAGGTGCAGCCGGGAGCGCGTGATCGCGCACATCCGGCCGATATTGCCTGTGTTGGGTGCGATCTCGGGCTGGAACAGGACGATGTGCAGCATGGTTCCGGACTCAGCCGTGGCGCCGTTTCATCGCCTGATCGACCTCGCGGAGTTGCACGCGCTTCTTCAGGTCCTCGCGCCGGTCGAAACTCTTTTTGCCCGTGCAAAGGGCGACCTCGACCTTCACCAGCGCCTCCTTGAAGTACATCCGGAGCGGCACGACGGCGCGACCGCCCCCGGTTTCAAGCGCCACGCGGATCTTATCGATCTGCCGGCGGTGGAGCAGGAGTTTGCGGATCCGCTTGGCGTCGTGGTTGTAGATGTTACCGAAAGCGTACTCCTCGATGTGGGCGTTGTGCAGCCACAGCTCGCCCTTCTCCACGCGCGCGAACGCGTCGCTGATCTGCGCTTTGCCGGCCCGGATGGCCTTCACCTCGGTGCCGTGCAGCTGGACGCCGGCCTCGAAGCGTTCGTCCACGGTGTAATCCCGCAGCGCCTTGGCGTTGCGGATCTCGGTGAAGCGCCTGGCATCGGGACGGGCGGCGGACATGGCGGGAACCCGGTTAGCAGGAATCAAAAAGGCGGCGCCGGCAATCGCCGCGCCGCCCCGGGAAAACCGAAACCGTGGTGATCAGGAGGCCAGCTCGTGGCTGATCTTGCCCTCAATGACCTCGCGCAAGGCGACATCCTCGGGAGCAAGCTTCTCCAGCGACTCGACGAGCGGGCGGTTACCGCGCCTGAGCTGCTTCACGCGGCGGGAGACCACGTTGATCAGGACATTCGGGTCCTGGATTTGTTTCTGGGCTTCCTTGATGTACTCGTCGCGCATGGCCTGGCGGGATGATGGTTGAACGCTGAACCGAGGAACGAAGGGAAACCGGACTCGACCGTCAACAGCGAATCCCGGTCTAATCCTCCGGCAGCCGCTGGTCCTTGGTCTCGGGCAGGAAACGAAGCACCACCAAGCCGAGCAGGAAGAAAAGGCCGAGCACCGAAACCGCCACCGGCAGCGCGAACGTCGACTTCATCCACGCGGAGAGCCAGATCAGCACCGGCGCCGCGAGCATCCGACCGGTGTTGAAGCAGAATCCGGCCCCGGTGGCACGCAGATGGGTCGGGAACAACTCCGGGAAATACACCGCGTAGCCGGCGTGGATCCCCTGCGCGAAAAACCCGAAGACCGGCAGCAGCACGAGCAACAGCGCATAACTGTCGAAATGCGCCGGGACCCAGCAGATCACGAGGGTCATCACGCACGCCGCGACGTGCATCACCGCAAAGGTTCGCCTCCGGCCCCACCGCACGCTGAGCGGACCGAACATCAACATACCGAGGCCCGCGCCGGCGGTCTGGATGAAGCCGAAGGCGACCTTGGCGCGGGACGCCGCCTCGCCGGCCGGCACACCCAGCCGCCGGAGCAGATCGTCGGCGATATTCTGTCCCGCGACTACCACGCCCCAGAAGGTCGCGAGACCCACCATCGCCAACAGGGCGCCGCCGAGCGCCCGTCCCCGCCAGCGCGGATCGCCCAGCAGTTCGCGAAAGCTCCCGAGTTGCTCGCCGCGCGTCTCCTTAGCCCGCTTCCAGGACTCCGGCTCCTTCACGCTCATCCGCACCCACAAGACCAGCAGGGCGGGAATGACCCCGACCAGGTAGGCCAGACGCCACTCCGCCCCGACCCAGAGGCCGGTTCCCGCCGCGAGCCAGAGACCCGCCACGCTTGAAGCGTGGAAGATGACGCCGGCCCTCTCGCGAGCATGGGCGGGAAAGACCTCCGCGACCAACGCCGCACCGACCGCCCACTCCCCTCCCACCCCCATGGCCACCAGAAACCGGAGCGCCCCGACATGCCAGAGTTCCGTCGCGAAGGCCGTCAGGCCCGAGAAAACACTGTAGAACAGGATCGTGATGGACATCACCGGGACGCGTCCCCAGCGATCGGCGAGGCTGCTGAACAACCAGCCGCCCAAGGTGCCGCCGATCAGGAAAATACCGAGGAACCTCTCACCCCACGAGGCGGTGGCCGCGGTGAGCTCGGCCGGCGTGATCGCGGGATCGTTCGCCCGCAGCAGGTCCGGCAGCATCTCGCCGCGCGTGATGTTGTACAACTGGCCCTCGAACGCGTCGAAGATCCAGCCCAGGCAGGCGATGAAAAGAACCAACCACTGGTAGCGCGTGACACCCTCGTGCCAGCGGGACGGGGCGGCGGAAGGCGAACTCATGCAAGGCCCTCCGCGAGATCCGGCACCGGCAGCGGGCGTCCCTGCCGGATGGACTCCTCCGCGAGGAGGCACAGCCCCGCGGACCAAACGCCGTCCTCGCCGGTCGCCGCAGGCGGGGCCTCGCCCCGCACCATCCGCACGCAACGGTCAATCTGCTCGCGCAACTCGAAAACCTCGCCGCTATGGCGCGCGAGCGAGACGTTCTCGAGGTTCTGCCCGTCGAAGACCTTCAGGAAAAAGGTCGGCTCCAGCGTGCGGTCGAGCGCGCCGCTCCAGCCCGCCCAGAGCGCGCCCCGCGTGCCGGAAACCTTCACCGTTTGATGATGCTCGAACGCGGCGAGTGTCTGGGAGACGACGGCGTACGATCCATTCGCGTAGCGGAAGACCGCGCTGAAGTTGTCGTAGAGGCCCGGTCGCGAGGCATCCCGGGAGTTGCCGAAGGCATGCAGCTCCACCGGACGTCCCGCGCCCTCCAGATACCAGCGCGCGAGATCGAAGAAGTGGATGGGCTCCTCCAAAACCCAGCTGCCGACCCGCGCCGGATCGTACCGCCAGCCGGAGGCGCCGAGGCGGTAGGGTTTGCGGGACAACTCGACGAGCACGTACTGCGGGTCGCCGATCACACCACGATCGATGATCCGGCGGATTTCACCCCACTGAGAGGAAAGCCGGAGCTCGTGGCCGACCGCCAGCCGGCGCCCGTGGCGGCGGGCGGTCCGCACGATCGCCTGGCAGTCGGGAATGGTCAGCGCCATCGGCTTCTCCAGCAGCACATCGCAGCCGGCGGCCAGAGCGTCGGTCGCGACGGCCAGATGGGTGTGACTCGGCGTGACCACGTCGACGATGTCGATTCCGCCCGCCGCGAGCATCGACCGGTGGTCGGTGAAAACCTCCGCGCCCGGGTGAAGACGCACCGCCTCCGCGCGCGAGGCCTCGGAAGGGACCGTGATCGCGGCGAGGCGGGCACCGGGATTACCGGCGATCGACTGGGCGTGGAACCGGCCCCAGGCGCCGAAACCGACGAGACCGAACCTGACGGGTGGCTTGCTCATGGGAATGGACTCAGCGGCGGGGCGCGGACGTCAGCGGGGTGACCGGATCCGGCACCAGCCGGCCCTGCAGTTCGTTGAGCCGGCACGTCGGCAAGCGCGGCAGGACGTGACGGGCGAAGAGTTCGCACTCCTCCGCATGGGGGTAACCGCTGAGCACGAAGGAGCGAAACCCCATGTCGAGGTAACGGTTCAGTTTCGCGACAACCTGGTCGGGATCACCCACGATCGCGCTAGCGCAGCCGCTGCGGGCAAGCCCGATGCCTGACCAGATGTGCGGCTCGATGTAGAGATCCGCGCCAGCCATCTCGCGGAGCGCGTCCTGACGCAGGACGCCGGCGCTTTTCGCGTCCATCGAGCGAGCGCGGATCGCCGCGCCTTTCTCCCGGTCGAGCCGGGAAATGAGACGGTCCGCGGCGGCGCGCGCGTCCGCCTCCGACTCGCGCACGATGACGTGGATGCGCAGACCGAAGTCGATCGTGCGCCCATGCCGCGCCGCCAAGCCGGCCACCTGGTGCATGGTGGCGGAGAGGCTCGCCTCGGTCTCCGGCCACATCAGGAAGACATCGCAGTGCCGCGCGCAGAGATCCTGCGCCGCGGGCGAGATGCCGCCGAAGTAGAGCAGCGGGCCGCCGTTCTGCTGGAAAGTTTGGGCCGGCTCGCAGTTGGGAAGATCGAATTGGTAGAAGCGGCCGCGCCACTCCAGGGGCCCCTCCGTCGACCACAGCGCCTGCAGGATGCGGATGATCTCGCTGCTGCGTTCGTAGCGATCCTCGTTCGACTCCTTCCGGCCGGGAAGGTCGGACGAGATGATGTTCAACGTGAGCCGCCCCTTGGCGATGTGGTCCAAAGTGGCGATCGCGCGCGCCAGCATCGGCGGCCAGACCTCGCCCATGCGCAGCGCGACCAACTGGTTGATCTGGCGATTGCGCCCAGCCATCGCCGAGGCGAACGCGAGCGCGTCCTGACCCGCGATCCAGCCCGAAGGCAGGAGAATGTTCTGGTAGCCCAGTTCATCCGCGCGCCGGACGATCGATCCGCAGTGCTCGAAGCTGCTGCGCAGCGCCCCGTCGGGCACGCCGAGAAACTCGTAGTCGTCGGCGCAGAGCGCGGCGAACCAAGCAACCTCCGCGCGCCGGCCGGGCGTGCGGATCGCCGGGGGCGTGGGCGCGGCTGAATTCACGGCGCCAGGGACCTCACGGGACGCGGCGCCCCTGCGCCGCGCTCCACAGCTCGTACCAATGCTGCCGCTCCAGCCGGATGGACGCGCTGGCCGCAGCCTCCGTGATGCGCTCCGGCTTGTTGGTCCCGATCACGACCTGGGGCCGGCACGGCAGCGCGGCGACCCACGCGTGCGCCATCTGCTCGGGAGTCGCGCCGTACTCGGCGCCGATCCGCCGCAGCGCCTCCCGCGTGCGCACCGCCTCGGGCTGGTCGCCGGCCGCGAGCCGGCCGCCGCCCAGCGGAGACCAGGCCATCGGATGCACGCCCGCCGCCTGGCACTGGTCCAACGTACCGTCCCAGATCGCATCCATGTGCAGCAGGCTGATCTCGATCTGGTTGGTGACCGGCGCCCGGCCCAGAAAACGCCCGAGCAAAGCGTACTGGTGGACGTTGTAGTTGGAGACCCCGACGTGACGCACCTTGCCCGACGCGATCACGCGTTGGAGGCCGCGCGCGGTCTCCTCGGCGCTCGTCAGCCAATCGGGACGATGGATCAGCAGCACGTCGATGCGGTCGGTGCGGAGCTCGCGCAACGAACGTTCCACGCACCGCTCGATGGCGGCGGCGGTCGCGTCGTAGTGAGCGACCCGCACGCCGGGCCGGTTGTCGCAAACGGCGTTGATGCCGCACTTCGTGATGATCTCCATGCGATCGCGCAGTCCGGGGTCCTCGGCCAGCGCGCGCCCGAAGAGCCCCTCGCAGGTGTAGAGGCCGTAGATGTCGGCGTGATCGAACGTGGTGATGCCGGCGGCGAGGCAGGCGTCGATCTTGCGCCGCACGTGCGCGGGCGAGGCGCCCTCGGGGTCGGCGGCGAGACGCCAGAGACCGAAGGCGAGCGAGGATACCTCGGGGCCGTCGGGGGACAGGTGGAAACGGGGAACCATGGTGGACGGAGTGGCGTCGTGGATGAACGCGCGCAGAGCGTGGTTGCGATCCGCGCGGTCCCACAAGGCGTTTCTTACGCACCGGGTTTGACGTCCCCGTTCCGCTGGCGCCTTCTGCCGGTTCCGACGCCTTTCCCCGCCACCCATGCATGCCCCCTCCCTGCGGTCGTTCGCCGCGGCCCTGCTCACCCTTACGGCATCCCTGCTCAACGGCCTCCGCGCCGCGGATCGCCTTAACGTCCTGATCATCACCACGGACGACATGAGCTGCGACTCGGTCGGCGCCTACGGCTGCCCGCTTCCCGGCACCACTCCAAACATGGACCGCCTGGCCGCCGCCAGCCTGCGCTTCAACCACGCCTTCGTGCAGGTCGGCAACTGCATGCCCTCGCGCAACGTGATGTTCTCCGGACGCTACCCCCACAACAACGGCGTCGAAGGTTTCCGCCAGGTCCGCAATTCCTACCCGGTGATGGCCGACCTGATGCAGGCGGGCGGCTACTATACCGGTATCCGCCACAAGGTGACGCACTCCACCCCCTGGTCGCCCTACCCCGCCTGGGACGTCGTCCTCGACCGCCAGCCCGACGGCACCCAGCTCGACCAGAAGAACCCCGCCTCATATCATCTCTCCACGCGCCGCGGGATCGAGGAGGCCCGCGCGGCGGGCAAACCATTCTGCCTCAACCTCAACATTTCCGACCCCCACAAGCCGTTCTACGGCGAGAACGGACGCCTGGACGAGAATCGCCCCAGCCGCGTGTTCACGCCCGAGGAGGTGCCGGTGCCGGGCTTCCTCTTCGACGATCCCGCCGTTCGCCGGGAACTTGCGCTGTATTACTCCTCCGTGCGGCGGGCCGACGACAGCCTCGGCGAGATCCTCCGCGCCCTGCGCGAATCGGGCGAGGAGGAGCGCACGGCGATCATCTTTCTGTCCGACCACGGGATGCCGCTGCCGTTCGCCAAGACCCAGCTCTACTTCCACAGCACGCGCACCCCCTGGATGGTGCGCTGGCCCGGGGTGACCCGTGCCGGAACCGTGGACGACCGGCACCTGATCTCGGCCGTCGACCTGCTTCCCACGCTACTGGACATCGTCGGAAGGCCGCATCCTCCGGGCCTCGACGGCCGCTCGTTCGCGCCGATCCTGCGCGGCGCGAACCAGGACGGACGCGACCACATCGTGGCGGAGTATAACGAAAACTCCGGCGGCCACCGCCACCCGATGCGCGCGATCATCACCCGCGACCACGGCTATCTTTTCAACCCGTGGTCGAACGGTATCCGCGCGATGGCCACCGCCACCAAGGGCACCGCGACCTACCGACGCATGGTGACGCTCGCGAAGGAGAGTCCCGCGATTGAGGCGCGCCTGCGCCTCTTCGAGCACCGCGTCCCCGAGGAGCTTTACGACTACGCACGCGACCCGGATGCGCTGCGCAACCTGATCGACGATCCGACGCACCGCGCCAAGCGCGACGAGATGGCGGCGCGGCTGGAGGATTGGATGGTGCGCACCAAAGACCCCATGCTGCCGGTTTTCCGCGCCCGCGCCGACCCGGCCGCCCGGGAGGAGTTCATGCGCGGGCAGGAGCAGGAATCAACCGGCCGGAGCGGCGCGAAACGCCCGGGCAAGGCCGCCAAGCGCAAGGCCGGCGGCGAGGAGGAGCCCTGAGGCTCCACCTTCGACCATTGCCTTGCGCATGGGATTACCACCCTCAAGCTCGACACCTCCACCCCATGAAAAACCTATTCATCCCCGCCTCATTCGCGCTCGTCGCCCTCGCCTCCCCGGCCCCCGCGGCCGACGCCGGCTTCACTTCCCTGTTCAACGGCCGCGACCTTGCCGGCTGGAAGGTGCCCGCCGGTGACAACGGCCATTGGAAAGTGATCAACGGCGTGATCGACTACGACGCTCGCAGCGAGGCCGCCGGCGACAAGAACCTCTGGAGCGAAAAGGAATACAAGGACTTCGTGCTGCGCATGGACTGGCGCATCAAGGAGACGACCGGCCTTTACCCGGTGCCGACCGTGCTCCCCGACGGCAGCCACAAGAAGGGTACCGACGGCAAGGATATCGTCACCCCGACGCCCAACGCCGACTCCGGCATCTACGTGCGCGGAACCAGCAAGGCCCAGATCAACATCTGGTGCTGGCCGATCGGCTCCGGCGAGGTCTACGGCTACCGCATGGACCAGAAGATGCCCGCGGCGGTCCGCGCAGGCGTGACCCCGAAGATCCGGGCCGACAAGCCCGTCGGCGAGTGGAACAGCTTTGAAATCACCATGAAGGGCGACCGTCTCACGGTGGTGCTGAACGGGAAGACCGTGATCGACAACGCGCAGCTACCCGGCGTCCCGGAGAAGGGCGCCCTGGCCCTGCAGCACCACGGCGGCTTCAAGGACGGGAAATACAATCCCGCCTCGAGTCTCGTGCAGTTCCGCAACGTTTCGATTCGCGAACTCTGAGGGTCCGACGGGAGGCGGACGGCCCCGCCTCCCGCCTCCACCGGTCGCGGGCTATTTCAATATCTTGAACATGCTCGCGTAGTCGTCGGTCCAAAGGGGGATGTCCGTCCGCGGCGGCACCGGTGGACTCGCGGCGGCGCGCAGCGCCTCCCGCGACATGAACTCCTTGTTCTTGCTCAGGATCATGAAGGAGGCGGCGTAGAACCACCACCCCCCGTCCTCATACTCGCCCGCACCGTCATCGCTGTCGATGTGGAGCACTTCGTAGCCGAGCAGTCGGGCGGCGTTCTCCACCACGGGCCGCAGGTCGAGATAACGGTTGGAGATGTTGATGATCATCGCCCCATCCGGCTTGAGGTGGCGCCGGTAAATCTCGAAGGCCTCCCGGGTCAGCAGGTGCACCGGCACCGCGTCGCTGCTGAAAGCATCCATGATCAGGAAATCAAAATTCTGGGGTTCCTCGTGCTCCATCACCAACCGGGCGTCGCCGAGCGCCAACTCCACCTTGGCTTGGCTTAGCTCAAGGTACGTGAACGGCCGGCGCGCGATATCCACCACCTGCGGGTTGATCTCGTAGATCCGCATCACGTCGCCGGGCTTCCCGTAGGCCGTGACCGTACCCACCCCCAGTCCCAGCAGGCCGATGCGTTGGTCCTGCTGCCGGGGAAAATTGCGCAGCGCGAGTCCGAGCCCGCTGCGGGGCGGAAAGTAGGACGTCGGCTGGGCGGCGCGCTCCGGGGCGGTGAATTGGAGCCCGTGGGTGATCCGGCCGTGCTGCAAGACGTAGTGATGCGACAGCGGGTTGCCCTTCTCGTACTCAAAGACCGAGAGCACCCCGTAGAAGTTGCGTCCGCTCACCACGGCGCCGCGCGTCGAGTTGCGGATCTGCAGGCCCAGCGAGAACGCGAGGGCAAGCGTTCCGGCCGCCAGCACGGCGACGGTCACCCCATGGCCCGGAAAGGCGCGGCCGCGGCGCAGCCACCCCAGGACGCCGGCCGCCACGGCGGCCGCCAACCAGACCACCCAGCCGCGACGCGCGATGGCGTCCAATTTGAAGGAGGCCGCGGCGCCCAGCCAGCCCTCCGCCCTCAGCCACGGCCCGCTCCCCGCCGCCGCCTGCTGCAGCCCCCACACACCCGCCAGCGCCAGGATCACCGCCAACAGCCGCCAAGACCCTTCCGTCATCACACCGCGGCCGCGCCGGACGACGAGAATGAGCAGCACGGCGGTCAGCAGAAACCCGAGGTGCGTCTCGTGGAAATTATCGAAGATCGCCGGCGCGACGAGCGCGACGAAGAGTCCGCCGATCGCGCCTCCGGCGGAGATCATCAGGTAGAAGGAGGTCAGATGCCGAGGATGCGGCCGCAGCCGGTACAGCTCCCCGTGGCAGACCATGCAGCCCGTGAACAGCAGCACCGAGTAGATCGCGATCTGCCGCAGGATATCCATGTCGGCCCCCTCGTGCAGCGCCACGCACCCGGCCGCCAGCGACCCGGATAGCGCGATCGTGTAGTAAAATGTCGAATACCAACGCGGGGAATCGAAGGCGATGATGAAGGTGAGCAGATAGATCGCCAGCGGCAGCACCCAGAGGAAAGGGATGACCGCCACGTCCTGACACATCTTGTTGGTCACCGCGAGCAGGAGCACCGACGCGCACGCCGGCAGCGCAATCCAGAGCAGACGATCCGCCCAACCGGGGGCCGGCGCCGGACCCTCCTCCGCGCCCGCGGCCGCCGCGGTGGGGCGCTCCGCGCCGGTCAGGCGCCAGACACGGCGGCCGCACCAGACACAGGCCGCGGCGTAGGCAACCAAACCCCACGACCAGAATCGCGCCTGCTCCTGCCGCGTGAGGAAGGTCTCGAACAGCAGCGGGTAGCTGACGAGGGCGAGCAGAGAGCCGACATTGGACAGGGCGTAGAGCCGGTAGGGAGAAACGCCGGGCGAGCTGCGCCGGAACCACTCCTGCATCAGAGGGCCGGTCGCCGCGAGCACGAGGTAAGGCAGTCCGAGGGTCGCGGTGAGCAGGGCGAGGATGCGCCACACGGGATCGCCGTCCGCCAAGGGCTTCCAGGAGTCGCCCGGGATGATGGGGAGCGTGACCAGGGCGGCCGCGAGCAGTGTGAGATGCACCACCACCTGCGAACGGGGCGCCAACCGCCGGCTGAGCGTGTGCGCATAGGCGTAACCACCCAGCAGCAGCACCTGGAAGAAGAGCATGCAAGTAGTCCAGACCCCGGGACTCCCCCCGAACCACGGCAGGATGTATTTGCCGATGAGCGGCTGGATCTGGAAGAGCAGGAAAGCTCCGGTGAAAATGGCCAGGGCGAAGGCGGGCATGGAGTCGGGGTTGCGCGGGACGCGGGTGCCGGAGTCGGCGGAAAAGACGCCGCCATGGCAAACGTTTCGTCCTGACGCGGTGGGCGCGGATCCTGTGCGCGGGATTGCCAAGCCAGCGCACCCTCCGCACAACGCTCTCCATGCCCCCGATCGTCCCCCGTCCCTCCCGCCGTGACTTTCTCCGCGCCACCGGCGCCGCCGCGCTCGCGGCCCCGTTTTTCGCGCGCGACCTGCACGCCGCCGCCCCGAGCCGCGTGCTGCGCCATGCGAGCTTCGGCGCCAGCGGCATGGCCGCCGCCGACATCCAGAGCCTCACCAGCAATCCCTTCGTGAAGCTTGTCGCCGTCGCCGACGCCGATCTCGCCCGCACCAAGCAGATTCGCGAGGCCCATCCCGAAGTGCGCGTCTACCAGGACTGGCGCCAGCTGCTCGACAAGGAGCAGGGCAACATCGACTCGGTGAATGTCTCCACCCCCGACCATCTGCACGGGCCGATGGCTTTCGCCGCGATGCAACTGGGCAAGCATTGCTACTGCCAGAAGCCCCTCGCGCACAACCTCCACGAGACGCGTGTGCTCACGGAGTTGGCGCGCGAGAAACGCCTGGTGACGCAGATGGGCATCCAGATCCACTCGTACAAGGTTTACCGCCAGGCCGCCGCCATCGTGCAGGGCGGCGTCATCGGCAAGGTGAAGGAAGTCCACACGTGGAGCAGCAAGAAGTGGGGGGACGCTGGTCCGCCGCCCGACCGCACCGACGCCGTGCCGGAATCCCTCGACTGGGACCTCTGGCTCGGCCCCGCCACCCCGCGCCCGTTCGTCAAAGGTCACTACCACCCCGGCAATTGGCGGAAGCGTCTCGATTTCGGCACCGGCACCTTCGGCGACATGGGCTGCCACATCTTTGACCCCGTGTTCAAGGCGCTGGCCCTCACCTCGCCCCTCTCGGTGCGCTCGGAGGGTCCCGCGCCCGACGCGTGGAACTGGTCGATCAACGCCCGCATCCAGTACGTCTTCCCCGGCACTCCCTACACCGCCGGCAACACCGTCGCCGTGACTTGGTACGACGGCGACGAGCGTCCGCCCGCCGACATCCAGGCGCTCATCCGCGAGACGACGCCCGCCGACGGCAAGTCCGGCAAGCGCAAGGGCGACGGCGACAGCCAGGGCTCGATCATCATCGGCACGGGGGGAGTCCTCCACGTGCCCCACATCGCCGCCCCCAAGCTTTACCCGACCGCAAAATTCGCCGGCTACACCCTGCCGGAAGCCGAACAGGGACACCATTGGACGGAATGGGCCGAGGCCTGCATCAACGGCGGCAAACCGGGTGCAAACTTCGACTACTCCGGCCCGCTCACTGAGTCCGTGCTGCTCGGCAGCGTGGCCGTTCGCTTCCCGCAGACCACGCTGAAGTGGAACGCGGCCAAACTCGCCTTCGACAACGAGAGCGCCGCCAACCGTCACGTCCGCCGCTCCTACCGGGCCGGGTGGAAATTTCCAGGCATCTCCTGAGACCCGAGACATTTCGGACCCCACCCCATGAAACTCCTCACCCACCTCACCCTTGCCGCCAGCCTGCTGGCCGGAGCCGCCCCGGCGATCGCGGCAGCCCCGGCCTCGCTGAACGGCTCCCGACCCAACGTCATTTTCATCATCACCGATGACCAGGGTTACGGCGACGTTTCCGCCCACGGCAGCCCGATCCTGCAGACCCCCAACCTCGACCGCCTGCACCGGGAGGGCGTGCGCTTCACGGACTTCCACGTCAGCCCGACCTGCGCGCCCACGCGCTCGGCGCTGATCTCGGGCCGGCACGAGTTCAAGAACGGCATCAGCCACACCATTTATGAGCGCGAGCGCCTCGCCGCGGGAACCGTGACACTCGCCGAAGTTCTGCGCGTCGCGGGCTACCGCACGGGCATCTTCGGCAAGTGGCACCTCGGAGACGAGGCGGCCTACCGCCCGGAGAGCCGGGGCTTCGATGAGGTGTTCATCCACGGGGCGGGCGGAATCGGCCAGACCTACCCCGGCTCGTGCGGCGACGCCCCGGGCAACACCTACTTCAACCCCGCGATCCTGCACAACGGTAAGTTCGTCAAGACCGAGGGCTATTGCACCGACGTCTTCTTCAACCAGGCGATCCGCTGGATCGAGGGTCAGAAAAAGGGCACGCCGTTCTTCGCGTGGCTCGCCACCAACGCCCCCCACGGCCCGCTGCAGGTGCGCGCGGAAGACGAGGCGCGCTACGCCGGGAAGGTGCCCGACGCCAACACGGCGAAGTTCTACGGGATGATCGCAAATATCGATGACAACATCGGCCGTCTGCTCGCGCGTCTGAAGGAACTCGGGATCGAAAACGACACGCTGGTGGTCTTCATGAACGACAATGGCGGCACCAACGGCGTGCGCGTCTTCAACGCGGGCATGCGGGGCAGCAAGGGCAGTCCTTGGCTCGGCGGCACCCGCGCTTCCTCGCTGTGGCGCTGGCCGTCCCGCCTCCGCCCGGCCGACGTGGGCGCGCTCGCCGCCCACATCGACTTCTTCCCCACGCTATCCGAACTCGCGGGAGCTCCCCTTTCGCCCAAGGCCAAGGCCCAGATCGAGGGCCGCAGCCTCGTGCCTTTGCTGGCCGACCCGAAAGCGCCTTGGGCCGAACGCACTTTAGTCACCCAGGTCGGCCGCTGGGAGCCGGAGGCGAAACCGGAGGAGTACCAGTACCGCAACTGCGCCATCCGCAACACACGCTGGTCGCTGGTCTCGATCGACGGCGGCACCAAGCCCTCGTGGCAGCTTTTCGACCTCCGCTCGGATTACGGGCAGACCAAGGATGTCGCGGCCGCCAACCCATCCGTTGTGGCGGAGCTCTCCGCGTCGTACGACCAGTGGTGGCGTTCGGCCCGCCCGCTCCTCGTCAACGAGGGCGTGAAAGGACCGCGCATCAACCCATTCAAGGAGATGTACTGGGCGCAGTTCGGGGGCGGCCCTTCCGAGGACGACATCCGCAAGATGGATCCGTCTTTTCGCCTAGGTGCCGGCAAGAAGAGCCGGAAGTGACCAGGCGCGGCCTGGCCGCTACTGCACCGCCATTGAGACCACGCCGCGATCTAGCTCGCGGCGAAGGATGCTTACCCTTTTCCAGGGCTAGCGCCTGGCACCCGCTTCTCAGTCCATTTGGCCTCCTCGCCGCGCTTGAAAGACGAGCGGCGGCCGGGGAATACGCTCACGCGCTGAGGCTCTTGATCAGCTCCACCATCGGCAGGAACATCGCGATGACGATGACACCCACCCCGACGGCCATGAGCACAATCATCACGGGCTCGATGATGGAGGTCAGGGCCGCGACCGCGTTGTCGACCTCCTCGTCGTAGGTGTCGGCGATGCGCGCGAGCATATCCGGGAGTGCGCCGGTTTCCTCGCCCACCTCGATCATGCTGGTGACCATACCCGGGAAGATGCGGGTGGACTCCAGCGGCTTGGCCACACTGTCGCCCTCCTTCACGCGATCGTGGACCACGTTGATGGCGTTCGCCACATGGACGTTGCCGCTGGTATCGCGGGTGATGATGAGCGCCTGCAGGATGGGGACACCCGAGGCGAGGAGCGTGCCGAGGGTGCGGGTGAAACGGGCGATGGAGGCCTTGAGGAAGAGGTCCCCGATCACGGGCACCTTGAGGAGCATCCAGTGCAGGACGTTGGTCCCGAAGGTGGAACGCTTGAACAGCCAACCGAGGAACCCGGCCGCAGCCAGCCCGCCGATGACCATGAGCAGGTTCTCGCGCATCGCGTTCGCGATCGCGACCACCACGGAGGTGAGCCACGGCAGCGGCTTCCCCTTCAGCATCGTGAAGAAGACCTCCTGGAACTTCGGCACCACGAAGACCATCAGCACGATCATGATGCCACCGGCGACGAAGCTGATGATCGCCGGGTAAACCATCGCCGAGGTCACCTTGCCGCGGATCTTCATCGCCTTCTCCATGAAGACGGAGAGGCGCTCCAGCACGGTGTCGAGCACGCCGCCCGCCTCACCCGCCTTGACCATGTTGATGTAGAGGCGGTCGAAGGTCTTCGGGTTTGCACCGAGACCGTCGGAAAAATTCCCGCCCGAGCGGATGGTGTCGGCGCAGTCCTCGATGACCTGGCGGAAGGCCTTGCGCTTCTCTTGCCGGGAGAGGACCTCCAGGCCGCGCATAATGGGCATACCCGCCTTCACCAGCGTGGCCAGCTGCCGCGTGAAGACAGTGAGCCCCTTCTCGTTGACGGCGCGACCGAAGGAAAACCCGCGTCGGCGCGGCGCGGCGGGTCCGCCGGCCGGGACGGAGATGGTGGGCCCGCGGCCGGCGGGGCGCGGTGCGGCCACAGGGGCGGCGGAGGGGCGGACGGCAAGTTTCGCCATGGCGGACCAGGAGGGAGGGTTCAGGTGTACTTGATGACCTCCTCGACGGAAGTCTTGCCGTCGAGGATGGCGCGAAGCCCGTCGTCGCGCAGGGTGCGCATGCCCTGCTCGATCGCCTTGTCACGGATCACGAGCGTGGGAGCCTTGCGCGCCACGAGGTCGCGGAGTTGCTCGGACATCCTCAGCCATTCGTAGATGCCCATCCGGCCCTTGTAGCCCGACTGGCTGCAGGCCGGGCAACCGCGACCGTAATGGAACGGCTGTCCGCCGATGCTGTCGCGCGATATCCGCACCTGGGCCAGCACCTCGTCGCCCGGCATGTAGGTAGCCTTGCACTGCGTGCATACCCGGCGCACGAGGCGCTGCGCGAGCACGGCCTCAAGGGAGGAGGCGATCAGGAAAGCCTCAACCCCCATGTCGACCAACCGCGTGACGGCGCCCGCCGAGTCGTTGGTGTGGAGCGTGGAGAGCACGAGGTGGCCGGTGAGAGAGGCCTGGATCGAGATCTGCGCGGTCTCGAGGTCACGGATCTCACCGACCATGATCACATCGGGATCCTGCCGCAGGAACGAGCGCAGCGCGGAGGCGAAGGTGAGACCGACTAGCGGGGCGACCGGCACCTGCATGATGCCCTCAATCTCGTACTCCACCGGATCCTCCGCCGTGAGGATCTTGAGGTCGACGGTGTTCACGAGACGAAGCGCGCTGTAAAGGGTCGTCGTTTTTCCGGACCCGGTCGGACCCGTGACGATGAAAATGCCATTCGGCCGGCGAACGATGTCGTGGATGCCGTTGAAGACATCCTCTGGCATCCCGAGCTGGGAGATATCGAGGCGGACGGCCGACTGGTCGAGCACACGCAGCACGACGCTCTCGCCGAACTGGGTGGGGAGCGTGGAGACGCGCAGATCGACCGCGCGACCGCCGATGTTGATCTTGATGCGCCCGTCCTGCGGCACGCGGCGCTCCGCGATGTTGAGGCTGGCGAGCACCTTCACGCGGGAGATGATCGGCAGCGCGAGCTGCTTCGGGGGCGGCGCCATCTCGTAAAGCGCGCCATCGATCCGGTAGCGGATCTTGAACTCGTGCTCGAAGGGCTCGAAGTGGATGTCGCTCGCCTTGTCCCGGATCGCCTGACCGATCACCAGGTTCACGAACTTGATGATCGGCGTCTGCTCCGACATCGACTCAATGTCGCGCTCCGACAGCTCCCCCGCCCCCGCCGCCGCGGCCACCTTGCCGGTGCCGATCTCCTGCAGGAGGTCGTCGATCGTCCCTTCGTCCTCGCCGTAGTGCTGTTTGATCTGCACCTCGACCTTGTCGGGATCGCCGAAATAAAGACGCACGTTGCGCCCCAGCGCGAAGGTCAGGTCATCAACCGCCTGCGCATTGAACGGGTCGGTGACCAGCAGGTCGATGCTCTGGTCGTCAGCCCGCATCGGCATCACCCCGTAGTCGCGGGCCAGCTTGCCGTTCAACGAAGCAATGGCCTCGCCGGGGAAATGCACTGGCAGCTCCGACACGTAATCATAGCCGAGATGCTCGGCGATGCGGCGCAGAAGCGCGTCCTTCTCGAGCAGGCCAAGGTCGACGACCACGTCGGCCAGCGGCTTGCCGGTCGCCTTGTGCTCCTCGTTCAGTTCATCGAGCTGCGCCGGCTCGACGAGCCGGTGCTCCTTGAGGAAATCGTAAATCGCCTGGCTGTGGGAGAGGAACATCGGTCCGGCGCTCAGAGGTCGCGCAGTTTCAGCCCCATCTGGAGGAACTTCTCGCGCATCACGTTCGGGTCCTGCGCCTTCTCCAGCGCCTCGTCGGGCGAGACCAGGTTGCGGTTCACGAGGCTCATCAGGTGCGTGTCGAGGGTGATCATCCCGAGGTTGGCGCCGGTCTGGATGTCGGAGGTGATGCGGAAGGTCTTGTTCTCGCGGATCAGGGCCGCGATCGACGTGGTGTTGACCATGATCTCGTAGGCCGCGATGCGCCCGCCGCCGATCTTCTTGCAGAGCACCTGGGAAATGACCGCCACCAGCGAGGAGGCCAGCTGCGTGCGGATCATGTCCTTCATGTTCGCCGGAAAGGCGTCCACGATGCGGTCGACCGTCTTGGCGGCGCTGTTTGTGTGGAGTGTGCCGAACACCAGGTGCCCCGTCTCGGCCGCACTGATCGCGGCCTCAATCGTCTCGAGGTCACGCATCTCGCCCACCAGAATCACATCCGGGTCCTGGCGCAGCGCGTGCCGGATCGCCTCCGAGAAGCTCGGGACATCGACGTGCACCTCGCGCTGGGTCACGACACAGCGCTTGTGCGCATGGTAGTACTCGATCGGGTCCTCGATCGTGATGATGTGCCCGTCGCGCGCTTCGTTGATGTAATTGATCATCGAGGCCAGCGTGGTCGACTTGCCCGAGCCGGTGGGACCCGTGACAAGGATGAGACCGCGCGGCCGGTAGAGCAGTTCGCGGATCTTGTCGGGCATCCCGATGTCGCGGAGGCTGAACATCCGGTGCGGGATCTGGCGCAGCACCATGCCGTAGTTGGCCTTGGACTTGAGCACTGAAACGCGGAAACGGGCCTTCTCGCCGAAGGCGAAGCCGAAGTCGGCGCCGCCCTTCAGCTTCACGTTGGCGACATGCCCGTCGGGCGTGATGGAAAGCATGAGCTTCTCCGTGTCCGCCGGCGTGAGCGGCGGTCCGTCGATCGGCGTCATGCTTCCGCTCAGGCGGAGCGTCGGCGGCTGGCCGACCTGGAGGTGGAGATCAGACGCACCCTGCTCGACCATCAGCTCAAGGAGGTCGTTCATTTCATAGCTCATGACGGGGCCTCCGGTCGCGGCGCCGGGGCCGCTGAGGTTTGGGAAGTGGGGAAGATGGGGGTCATGGCCGAGCTTCAGCTGGAGTCGCCCACCGTGATGGAGACGACCTCCTCGATCGTGGTGAGACCCGCGGTGACCTTGCGGGCGCCGTCCTCACGCATGGTGCGCATCCCGAGGGTACGAGCCTTGTCGCGAAGCCGCGAGGTGCCCGCGCCTTCATAGATCATTTTCTGCACCTCCTCGTTGACCAAGAAGATCTCGAAAATCCCCATGCGGCCACGGTAGCCGGTCGAGTTGCAGTTCCCGCAGCCCTCGCCCTTAGCGAAGGTCGCACCCTCCGCCTGCGCCGCCGTGATGTTGAGCGCGCGCAGCTCGTTCGCGGTGGGCGTCACGGTCCGCTTGCACTGCCGGCAGATCTTCCGCACCAGGCGCTGCGCCATCACCGCCCGCAAAGAAGTGGAAACCAGGAACGGCTTCACGCCGATGTCGATCAGGCGGGTCACCGCTCCCGGGGCGTCGTTGGTGTGGAGGGTGGAAAAAACCATGTGGCCCGTCAGCGAGGCGTTGATCGCGATTTCGGCCGTTTCCAAGTCACGGATTTCCCCCACCATCACGATGTTGGGGGCCTGCCGCAGCATCGCGCGCAGCGCCGAGGCGAAAGTCATGCCCACGTCGTGCCTCACCGGCACCTGGTTGATGCCGTTTAGCTGGTACTCCACCGGGTCCTCGACCGTGATAATCTTGCGGTCCGGCTTGTTGATGAAGTGGAGGCACCCGTAGAGCGTGGTCGTCTTGCCCGAGCCCGTGGGGCCGGTGACAAGGAGGATGCCATCGGGCAACGAGATCAGGCGCTCGAAGGTCGCGGCGTCGTCGCTGAAGAACCCCAGCTCGGGCAGACCGAGCGTCAGGCCCTCCTTATCAAGGATGCGCATCACGATGCTCTCGCCATGCACCGTGGGCAGCGAAGACACGCGCAGGTCCAGCTGCTTTCCGCCCACCGCGATCTGGATACGGCCGTCCTGCGGGACGCGCTTCTCCGCGATGCTGATGTTCGACATGATCTTCAGCCGCGAGATGATCGAAGGCTGCAGCCGCTTGGGCGGGTTCTCCACCTCGATCAGGACGCCGTCGACGCGGTAGCGCACGCGCAGGCGCTTCTCAAGCGGCTCTACATGGATGTCGGAGGCGCGACGTTGGATCGCCTCCAGAATCATCTGATGGACGAGCTTGATGATCGGAGCGTCGGCCTCGGTCGTCGCCGGGTCCGCCGCGCCCTCGACCCCGGCCGCCACGGCCTCCGCCTCCCCGCCCTCCTCCTCGCTGGAAAGGTCGTTGAGGAGATCGTCGATCGAAGCGGCGTCCTTCCCGTAGAAGCGAACGATGGCGGCGGCGATCTCCTCCGGCGTGGCGACCACCGTATCGAGGGGCATCTTCACCAGATAGCCCAGAGCGTCGATCCCGTCGGTGTCGAGCGGGTCGGAAATCGCCACCTTCAAACGGTTCCCCTCGCGTCCCAGCGGCAGCAGCCGGTGGCGGGCCGCGACCGCCCGCGGCACCAGCTCCAGTGTGTCGCCCGCGATGCGGATTCCCGCGAGATCCGGCGCCATGGCCATCCCGAACTCGTCGGCAAGCAACTCGGCCACTCGTCGCGAGGACAACGCGCCCTGCTGGATGAGGACATCGAGCAGCCGTGGCGCGCCAGCCGACCCGGGTGCCGCGGGCAACAGCGCACGCGCGGCGTCGAGTTGGGCGGGACGCAGCAGGCCGCGCTCCTGCGCGAGCTGAATCACGAACTCGTCCGCGGCAGCGGTGAAGGCGGTGGCGGCGGGCGGGGTCACGGGCGGTGGGTGGAGGCGCTCACTTCGGCGCGAGGCTCAGAAGGAACTCGGTGTTCGATTTCGTCTTCCGCAGACGGGTGATGAGCATCTCCATCGACTCGATGGGGCCGAGGCCCTGCATCGCGCGACGGAGCCCGTAGATCCGCTGCAGCTCGTCGGGGTGGTAGATGAGCTCCTCCTTGCGCGTGCCGGAGCGGTCGATATTGATCGCCGGGAAGATACGGCGCTCGACGAGACCGCGGTCGAGATGGACCTCGCAATTACCGGTGCCCTTGAACTCCTCGAAGATGATCTCATCCATCCGGGAGCCGGTGTCGATCAGCGCGCTGGCGATGATGGTCAGGCTCCCGCCACCCTCGATGTTACGGGCGGACCCGAAGAAGCGCTTGGGCTTCTGCAGCGCGTTGGACTCGAGGCCGCCGGACATCGTCTTGCCGCCGCTGCCCGCAAGTGCGTTGTAGGCGCGGGCCAGGCGCGTGATCGAGTCGAGGAGCACGACGACGTGCTCCCCTTGCTCCACGCGGCGCCGGCAGATCTCGATGACCATCTCGGCGCAGTGCACGTGGCTCTCCGGGGTCTCGTCGAAGGTGGAGGAAACAACCTCGCCCTTTGTGTGGCGACGGAAGTCGGTCACCTCCTCCGGGCGCTCGTCGATGAGCAGGAGAATCAACTTCACATCCGGGCTGTTCGCCGTGATCGAGTTCGCGATATTCTGCAGAAGGATGGTCTTGCCGGTGCGGGGCGGCGCGACGATCAGGCCGCGCTGGCCGAAGCCGATCGGCGCGAGGATATCAACCGCCCGCATCGACATATCCTTAACCACCTCGGAGTCCTCGAGCAGGATCCGCTTGAGCGGGTAATACGGCACCAACTCCTCGAACGGGGTTACTGCCGCAATGGACTCGGGCTGGAGGCCCATGACCGACTCCACCCGCACCGCGGAAGGACACCGTTCACCCTCGAGCGGGGTCTGCAACAGCACCTCGACGCGATGGCCGCGCTTAAGGCCGTAACGCTTGACCAGCGAGTCCGGCAGATAAGCGTCCTCGGGGTACAGCCGGTAATTGCAGTGGGTGTGGACGATGAAGTGTCCGCGGTCATTCTGATCGATGTAACCGCGGTCCCGCAGCGGAAGCTTCCGCTCGGCAACCAACTTGAAGAGCTCGGGTAGGATCTGACGGCGGGGAGCCGCGCCCTCGACGCCCAAGCCCAGCTTGCGCGCCCGTGCGCCGAGATCCGCGAGATTGAGCGCGTAAAGCTCGTCCAGGAAAACCGTCTCGCCCTTGCCGCCGGCCAGGTCGGCGGCGAGCGCATCGAGCGCGGCTAGATCGTTGAAACGGGTGGGATTCGGCAGGTCGCCGAAGACGGGGACGTTGCTCGGCGGCGGCAACTGCGGGGGGAGCTGCTCACGCCCGCCACCGTGCGGCCCCGGCTGCCAGGGGCCGCCGTGGCGACCGCGCTTGCGACGCCCGTGTTTCCAGAACCCGCGATCGCCATGGTGGCCGCCCTGCCAATCGGGACGGCCGCCACCGCGCTGATCCCCTCCATCCGCACCGCCTTGGCCGCCGGATCCGCCACCCTGGGCCGGGGTGGATTGCTCGGGGGCCTGCGGCTCATGTCCGGCCGCGGGCGGCTCTTTTGCGTCCGGCTGGGAACCTCCCCGGTCCTCGGCGGCGGGGGCCGGCGCTGGCTCCGGAGCCGGCGGCGACACGGCGGCCGGCTCATCCCGCCACACTGGTGCGGAAACGACCCGCGGGGGCTCCGGCACGGGGGCCGGCGCTGGCACGACAACGGCAGCGGCCTCGCGCACGGAAACCTCCGGGGAAGCCTCGGCTTTGGCGCCACGACGTCCCCGCGCCTTGGCGGGTTTTTCCGTCTTTTCCGCCTTTTCCACCTTTTCGGCCTTGGCCGGACGGCCACGGGTGCGGATCAGGCGCGATTTCTTTTTCGATTCGTCGGAATCGGCGCGGGCGGAGGACGGTTTGGAATCGTCAGCGGAGGGAGGAAGCATGAGTGACGGTAAAAGGAGCGCCGCCCGGCACTCGTCGTTTCAGACGTGGCGGGCGCGGATTAGTTTCAGGCCGCCGCGAGTGACCGAACCAGACGGTCGACCTGCGCCTCGAGGAACGCGGGGGCACCGTCGTTCCAAAGCACGAAATCCGACCGATCGATCTTTTGCGCCAGCGGCAATTGCTTGGAGATTCGCCGCCCGGCGAGCGCTCGCGGAATACCGCGCTCTTCCAACCGGGCCAGCTGCTGCTCGGGAGAAAGCGCCACGCACACCGTGAAATCAAATCCTTTTTCCAGACCTCGCTCAAACAGCAGCGGTACTTCGACCGCCCAGCGGTCCGACGGCCCACCGGCGAAGGCCTCCTCCCAGGCCGCGAAAACCCGCGGGTGGACCAAATCCTCCATCCAGCGACGATCCTCGTCGTCGTTGAAAACCCGCCCCGCCACGGCGCCGCGATCGACGTCTCCCGCGAGATTGAACGCCGCCTGTCCCCAACGCCGCCGGAGCGCGTCCTTGACGCCCGGCTCGTGCAACACGCGATCCCGGACGATCGCATCGGAGTCGACGCGCCGGAAGCCGCGCGACTCGAGTAGCCGCGCCACCGTGGATTTTCCGCATCCCATACCTCCGGTTATTCCTACCCTAAACATGGTAGATTCACCCTAGGAATGCTCTTGCTCCACCTCTCGGCAAATTCTTTATCGCCCTCACCCGACGCCCGTGAAAAGAAAGCCGACTTCCAGCCCCTCCGCCGACGGCCTGCCACCGGTGGACACGCGGGATTCGGAGGCCGTCTGGCGCTTTGTCGAAGGGTGTTTCAGGCGCATGCACCCGAGGTGCCGCACATCCCGGCTACAGTCGGTGTTCAGTCTAATCGTGGACATTTTCTCGGGACGCCACCCGGACTACGCGCGCAACGACCTTCGGTACCATGATCTCGAGCACACGATGCAGGCGACCGTCTGCCTCGTTTCCCTCCTCGAGGGGCGCCGGATCTCTGCCGTGCAACCGGCGATCGACGCGCGACGCTGCGAATTGGCGATCGTGGCCGTGCTCCTGCACGACTCCGGTTACCTTCGACTCCGCGGTGACCGCAAGGGCACCGGCGCCAAGTACACGTTTTGCCATGTCCTGCGGAGCGGCGTCCTCGCCGCCAGCCACCTGCCGGTGCTCGGCTTCGACCGCGACGATGTGGAGATCGTACTCCAGGCGATCAACTGCACCGGTCCGCGCGCCGATGTCCCGCGCGTTCCTTTCCGCGATCCGGCGGACCGTATTCTCGGATGCGCGGTGACCACCGCCGACTTCCTCGCGCAGATGGCGGCCCCCGACTATCCGGACGAATTGCCGCTGCTTTTCGCCGAGTTCCGGGAGTGCGACGAATTCACCCGGATCCCCCCGGCGAAGCGCGACTTTCGTTCCGCCCGGCAACTGCAGCGGGACACCCCTGAGTTCTGGAAAGTCTTCGTGCGCCGGAAGCTCGAGAGCGACTTCCTTGCCGTCTATCGGTTCCTCGCCCGTCCCTGGCCGGGTGGACCCAATCCCTATATCGACGCGGTGGAACGCAACATCGCGGAAATCTCCCGCCGGAACGCCGCGGGCGCCTGAGTCGCCTCTGCGTCCCGCCTGCCGCCCCCGCGGCCGGCCATGCTTGCCACCGTCCATTCCGCCGCCCTCCAGGGCATCCACGCCGAGCCGGTCTTCGTCGAGGTTAACGCCAACGAGATCGGCGAACCGAAACTCATCCTCGTCGGCCTGCCCGACGCGGCCGTCAAGGAGTCGGATGACCGCGTGGTCTCCGCGCTGAGCAACAGCGGGTTTTGCCCGCCGCGCACGCGAACGACCATCAACCTCGCGCCAGGCGGCCTCCGCAAAGAGGGGCCGTGTTACGACCTTCCCATCGCGCTGGGCTACCTGGCCGCCTCGAACCAGCTGGAGCCCGGCGCCCTGGACGGATGGCTCATCGCCGGCGAGCTCGGCTTGTCCGGCGCCACCCGCCCGATCCGCGGCGCGCTTGCGATGGCCCGCCTCGCGCGGCGTCTCGGCAAACGCGGGCTGCTGTTGCCCGCCCGCTCGGCCGAGGAGGCGGCACTCGTGGAGGGCGTACAGGCGTTCCCGATCGAATCGCTCGACGGCGCGGTGCGCTTCCTTCGGGGGGAGACGGACCTGCGCCCGGCGGCCGGACCCGCCCGGCGGGTTTCCGCCCGGACCGCCCCCGAGGGCGGCGTTGATTTTTCCGAGGTCAAGGGGCAGCGGTCACTCCGGCGCGCGGTCGAGGTCGCCGTCGCCGGTGGCCACAACCTGCTGATCATCGGACCACCGGGCTCCGGAAAGTCGATGGTGGCGAAGCGCATCCCTACGATCATGCCACCCCCGACGACGGAGGAGCGACTGGAGATCCTGAGCATCCACTCCGCCGCGGGCCGCACGATCACCGGGGAGGTCTCGTGGGACGCGCGGCCGTTCCGGGCGCCGCACCACACGGTCTCCGACGTCGCCCTGCTCGGCGGCGGCACGATTCCCGGCCCCGGCGAGATCTCCCTCGCCCACCACGGCGTGCTATTCCTCGATGAACTGCCGGAATTCAAGCGCTCCGCGCTCGAAGTTCTTCGACAACCGCTGGAGGACGCCGAGGTCACCATCTCTCGGAGCGCCGGTAAAGTCACGCTGCCCTGCGGTTTCATGCTCGTGGCCGCGCTCAACCCGTGCCCGTGCGGTTACCTCGGCGACGCCGGCCACCAATGCCGCTGCACCCCCGCGCAGATCCAGCGCTATCGCGGGCGCGTCAGCGGCCCGCTTCTCGACCGGATCGACCTGCATGTTGAGGCTCCGGCGCTTTCCATCCGCGAACTCCGCGCGGAGGACGACGGCGAGACCTCGGCTGCGATCCGCGAGCGGGTGGTCGCGGCCCGAGCCCGCCAACGGTGCCGGCTCGGTACCGCTGCGGGGGCCGTCAACGCCCGTCTTTCCCACGCCGGGATCCGCCGGCACTGCGCTCTCACGCCGGACCTTGGCGACTTGCTGCAGGGAGCGATGGAGCGGCTGTCTCTCTCGGCCCGCGCCTATGACCGCATCCTGAAAGTCGCCCGGACTATCGCCGACCTCGCGGACGTCGAGGAGATCGCCGCCGGGCACCTGCTGGAGGCGATCCAGTACCGCAGCCTCGACCGCAACTTGTTCCATTGAACCCGGCTCCGTCGGCCGGCTGGAATCACTCTTGCGCGGCCATCATCGCGGCCGGTTTACTCAGGACTCACCATGAACATCCTCGACGAACTCCGCTGGCGCGGCCTGCTCGCCGACTGCACCGACCTCGAGGCCCTTGGCCGCCGTCTCGACGAGGCCCCCATCACGCTTTACTGCGGATTCGACCCGACCGCCGACTCCCTGCACGTCGGCAATCTCGTCCCGCTGCTTGCCCTGCGCCGCTTTCAACAGGCCGGCCACCACGTGATCGCCCTCGCGGGCGGAGCCACGGGCATGGTCGGCGACCCCTCCGGCAAGTCAGCCGAGCGCAATCTCCAGACCCCCGAGCAGGTCGAGCACAACATCGCTTCCATTCGCCGCCAACTCTCGCAGTTCCTCGACTTCGAGGTCGCCGCCAACCCCGCGCGTCTCGTCAACAATCACGACTGGACCGCCCCGGTATCCGTTCTCGAGTTCCTGCGCGACATCGGGAAGTACATCACGGTGAACTCGATGGTCGCCAAGGATTCCGTCCGGTCCCGCATGGAGGACCGCGAGTCCGGCATCAGCTACACGGAGTTCAGCTACATGCTGCTCCAAGGCTTCGACTTCTACCACCTGCGCCGGACCTTCAACTGCGAGCTGCAGATCGGCGCCACGGACCAATGGGGCAACATCACGGTTGGCACCGAGCTCACCCGGAAAAAACTCGGGGCCGCCGTCTGGGGTCTCGTGTTCCCGCTGCTCACCAAGGCCGATGGCACCAAGTACGGCAAAACCGCCACCGGCACCGTCTGGCTCGATCCGCGCCGCACCTCCCCTTACCGCTTCTACCAGTTCTTCGTGAACGCCGATGACGCCGACGTCATCAAACTGCTGAAGACCCTCACCTTCATTCCCGCCGCGGAGATCTCCTCCCTTGAGGCAGAGCTTCGCGCCAACCCCGGAGCGCGCGCCGCCCAGCGGGCGCTCGCACGCGAGATGACGCTGCTCGTCCATGGTCCGGAGCGCCTCGCCGGGGCGTTGAAAGCCAGCGAGGTGCTCTTCGGGGGCAGCCTCGAGGGCCTCGCGGACACCGATTTCGCCGACATCGCAGCGGAGGCGCCCGGAAAGCCGCTCGAGCGTTCCAGATTGGCCGGAGCCGGAGCGCCGCTGATCGATCTGCTCGTGCACGGCGGCCTTTGCCCCTCGAAGGGACAGGCGCGCAAGGACCTCGAGGGCGGCGGTATCTATGTGAACAACGTTCGCGTGGCCGAGCACACGCGCGCCGTCACGGAGGCCGACATCGTTTTCGGCCGCCACGTCCTGCTGCGCAAGGGCAAGCGCAGCTACTGCGTCCTGCACCTCGAGGGCTGAACGCCGCTCAAGTATCGCGCCGGGCGGGACGCCAGTCGACCAGCCCCAGCTGCAGGAGCCGGCGACCGTTGTAGTGGTTCCATTTCAACTCCACCGCCAGGTCGATGGGCTGTCCGACCGGGGGCAGACGATCCGCCAGCTTCCAGGCGACACCGTGGAGCGGACGACCCCGGCCGTCCTCGAACCGGAAACGGAAATGCTGCTCCTTGAAGACCTCCGCCGATTGCCGCAGCACCACGCCCCGCACGCCGAAGACCGGCTCCGGATTGCCCTGACCAAAGGGATGGAGCGAATCGAGTTCCTCGACCAGACGGTCCGTCACCTGCTCCGGCGTCAGCCAGGCGGCGATCTCGATGGTCGCCTCACCCGGGGCTCCGCCCGCCCGGGCGCGTACGGCGTCGGCGAAGCGCCGCCGGAAAACGTCCACCTTGCCGCGCGACAGGGCCACGCCCACCGCCATCGGGTGGCCACCCCAACTCTCCAGATCGTCCGCACACGCGGCCAGCAACTCCACAAGGTTGATCCCGTCGACGCTGCGCCCGGAACCCTTCGCCAATTCCCCTTCCTTGCCGAGCACCACGCAGGGCCGGTTGTACTTGCGGGTGACGCGGCCAGCGACGACTCCGACGACTCCGGGGTGCCAGCTTTCGGAAAAAAGCACCACGCCCGCATGTCCGGAAAACTCCCCCTCAATGCTCCGCTCCGCCTCGTCGGTGATCGCCCGCTCGATTTCCTGCCGCTCGCGATTGAAGGCGTCCAGCTGGCGAGCGGTCGCCGCGCAGAAACCCGCGTCTTCGCTCAACAGCAGGTCGACGGATAGGGACGCGTCGGCCAGACGGCCGCTCGCGTTGATTCGCGGTCCGAGCCGGAATGAAATGTCGGTCGGCGTCAGCCCGTTGCCAGGGCGCACGCCGGCGACATCCATCAACGCCCTCAAACCCGGGCGCTCCGTCGCCTCCAGGATGCGCAGCCCGTTCCGAGCCAGGATGCGGTTTTCACCCTGCAAGGGAACGAGGTCAGCGATGGTCCCGAGGGCGACCAGATCCAACTGGTCGCGCAGCTTGATCCGGAAGGCGACGGGATGGTTGTCGGCGCGCAGGCGCTTCAGCAACCCGTGGCAAAGCTTGAAGACGAGGCCCACGGTGCAGAGGTGGAGCACGGAGGTGTCGGCCATCGCGAGGCCGCCGTGGACATGCGGGTTGATCAGCAAGCCGTCCTCAAGCGTGCGCTCGGTCGAGCGATGGTGATCGATGACCAACACATCGACTCCCAAGCCGCGGAGATAGGCCGCTTCCTCATGCGAGTTCGTCCCGCAATCGAGCGCGATGAACAGGCCCGGACGGCCGCCCTCCAACGCACGGTCGATGGCGCTACGCGAAAGACCGTAGCCGTCCTCGGAACGGCGCGGTACCACATAACGCGGATTCAGGCCGAAACGGCGTAGCACGGTGACGAGCAGCGCGGTGCTGCTGACACCGTCGACGTCGTAGTCACCCAGCACGACGACCTCCTCCCGCTCCGCGATCGCCCGGCCGAGACGGGCCGAGGCGATTTCAACGTTGGGGAGGAGAAAGGGGTCCTGCAGCTTCGCCAGCGCGGGCTGCAGGAAATCAGGTGCGGCCGGCGCGGAGACACCGCCGCGCAGCAGCAACTCGGCCAACACCCGGGTTACACCGGCGCGACGGCTGAATTCCTCGACATCGGCCGCGGGCAGCGGCGCGTGTTTCCAGAGCATGGATCTCGATCGGGTGGGGACGCCCGCTGAGGCGCACCCGGGCCCCGCAGGGCCGTTGGCACGGGGCGGTCAAAAACCGGCCGCCCCACCCGGGGAGGTTACTCCGAAGCCTTGCTGGAACCCTGCCACTCGTACTTCGGGGCGATGTCATGATGCGCCTCGACGTGCTTCCGGTCGCCCTTGTGCCACCAGAAGAAAACGGGGGTGGCGATGAAGAGCGAGGAGAAGGTGCCGGTGATGACACCGATGAGCAGCGTGAAGGCGATGTCGTTGACGTCGCCCGAGGTCGTCAGGATCAGCGTGACGGCTGTCAGGAACGTGGTTCCGCCCGTGATGATCGTGCGGGAAAGCGTGAGGTTAAGGGCGCGATTGATGACGTCGCGCAGGGTGCCGGTCGGGTTGATCTTGAGCTCCTCGCGGATGCGGTCGAACACCACAATGGTATCATTGATGGAGTAACCCGCGATCAGCAGGATGGCCGCTACCATCGAGGCGTTGAACTGGCGATCGAAGAGCACGAAGACGCCGACCGTGAGGATCAGGTCGTGCACCGTGGCCACCACCGCGCCGACGCCGTAGCCGAACTCGAAACGAAACGCGACGTAGAGGAGGATCAGCACGAGCGCGGCAGCGATCGACTTAAGTGCGTTCCACTGGATCTCGCGGCCGACGGAGGCGCCGATGCGGGTCTCGCCCGCAACCTCCAGCTTTGCGGCCGGTAGCGCCGCCTGCAGCTTCGCGACCACCGCCTTGCCTTGGTCGAACGGGGTCGTGACGCGCAGCACCTCGCGGTCGGTGCCGATGGGCTGCTGATAGGAGAAGTTGACCTCCTTGACGCCGGCCTTGGTCGCCGCGGCGCGTAACTCGGACAACTCGGTCTTCTTTGCGAAATTGAGCGTGACCATGTCGCCGCCCGCAAAGTCGATCCCGTAGATCTCCTTGCCCTTGTAGACCAGGGCGCCGACGCCGACCACCAGGACGACCACGGTGAGGATCACCGCCGCCTTCGTCATCCTGAGGAAGTCATAGGAGGTGTTCTGCAGCACAGAAAACATCGGCATGCGCTTGGAACCGGCGCCGTGGATCAGCGCCTCGAGGAGCAGTTTGCTCACGACCACCGCCGCGAACATCGTGGTGAAGATACCGATCGTCAGCGTGACGCCGAATCCCTTCACCGGTCCGGTGCCGAGCGCGATCATGATCAGAGCCACCAGCAGCGTGGTGACATTGGAGTCGACGATGGCGGACCAAGCCTTCTCGAAGCCCGCCTCCAAGGCCGCGCCAAGCGATTTGCCCAGCTTCAACTCCTCGCGCATGCGCTCGAAGATGAGAATGTTCGAGTCGACCGACATCGCGAGGGTGAGCACGATGCCCGCGATGCCGGGCATCGTCAGGGTCGCGCCGATGCTCGACATGACGCCGAGGGTGATGAGCACGTTTACGCCCATGCCGATCGCGGCGACAAGGCCGCCGACCGTGTAGAACACCGCCATGAAGCCGATCGTCAGGAGCGTGCTGGCGATGAATGAGTTCCGCGCGCTGAGCACGGCGTCGGAGGCCAGCGTGGGCCCGACCTCGTACTGCTCCATGATCCGAAGCTCGACGTCGAGGGGGTTGTTGAGGACGTTGGCGAGGTTGATCGCCTCGCGGTCGGTAAAGCTGCCGGTGATCTGGGCGGAGTCGCTGTTGATCTCCTCGCGCACGGTCGGCGCGGAGTAGAGCCGGCCGTCGAGGACAATGGCCAGACGACCCATCGTGCCGTTGCGCTGACCCATGTCCGCAATCACCCGCGTGACGTCGGCGAAGCGCTTCTTCCCATCGCTGGTGAACTCGAGAATGACCTCGGGTTTGCCGTACATGTCGGGCCGCGCGAAGGAATTGCTGATCATCTCTCCGGTCATTTCGGGGATGCGCTTGACGAAGAGCTCCTCCACGCCGGACTCGCCGCGACGGCCTTCCCACTCCAGCAGCTTCACCTCGTAGCCGGCGGGCGCTTCGATACCCGCGCCGGGACGCAGGGCCGGATGCACCAGGCGGAAGTCAAGACGCGCGGGCGCCTTGACCTGGTCGACGACGTCCGGGTTGTCCTTCGTGCTGACGCCCGGGAGCTGGATTTCGATGCGATTCTGGCCGACGGGACGGAGAACCGGCTCGGCGACGCCGAGGCCGTTGATGCGGGCGCCGATAATATCGATGGCCTTCTGCAGCTTTTCCTGACGCTGGTACTCATCCAATTGTTCGCCCGGCGAGTCGACCGCCTCGAGGGTGAAGGCGACGCCACCCTTGAGGTCCAGGCCGAGCTGGAGCCGGCCGCGGGAGCGACGCAGGAGCTCAGCCAGCAGGATATCGTTCCGCTTCTCGACGTTCTTGAGGGACTCCTCGAGACGGATTTCGGGAAAGTACTGGGACAGATCGAGGCGACGCTCCTTGCCGATCTGCTTCAGGGCGACGAACTCGCTCACCGCCTGGAGGTTCTTCTTCCGCGCCGCCGCCTCGTCGAGGAGCTTGGCGAAATCCGCCTGCTTGGCGGTGGCATGGGTGCGGACGTAAGCGACGAACGGCTCGTCCTGGACGGGAATCAGCTGGGCGACGGCCCAGCCGATCAGGGCGAGGGACGCGATGAGCTTCCAGAGGTTGCGTTTGAGCATGGATCTATTGGGTTTAAAAGGATGTTGGGATCACGGCGCACGGCCGGGACCTATCATGTGCAGCCGGCGGCCTTCGGCCGGAGACCGGCGAGGGCGGGTCACTTCTTTTCGCCGGAGTTGACCTTGCGGACCACCGTCTGGACGAAACCTTTGCCAAGCTCGATCTTCGTGTTCTCCGCGACGCGGACGACGAAACGATCCTCCTTCACGTTGGTGATGACGCCGAAGATGCCGCCGCTCGTGACGATCTCGTCGCCGGACTCGAGCGACTTGAGCATCTTTTCGTGCTCCTTCTGCTTCTTCCGCTGGGGGGCGATCAGGAAGAAGTACATCGCGCCGAACAGCAACACCATCGGCAGCAACTGGACCCAAGCCGAGGGCTGCGGCTGGCCGGCGGGGGCGGCGGTTTGGGCGAGGATCTGGAGGACGGAAAGGCCGGAGGACATTTTCGGAATTGCGTGGCGGGTGATTTGAAAAAAGAAAGCCGCGATCAAACTGTTCCGTCGCTCGCGAAAGCAAGCCATAACTCCCCGCCCGCTCCACCCTCGTTGAAAAGCAGATCATCCCCGGCCTGGACGGCCGCCCAGTCCGAAGAACTCTACGGCTTCAAGCGGTGGGGCGGAGGCCATCTGGCGGTCGACAGCGATGGTCTGGTGACGGTGCAACCGCGGCTCGACGGACGCTCCATCCGCGTCCTCGACGTCGTCCAGGAGGCCGTGGGGATGGGGCTGAGGGCGCCGCTCGTGATCCGCTTCCAGGACCTTTTGCGCCACCGCGTCGTGCAGCTGAACGAGATGTTCCGCAAGGCCATCAAGGAGGAGCGCTACAAGGGCGGGTTCCGCGGCGTCTTCCCGATCAAGGTCAACCAACTGCGCGAGGTCGTGGACGAGATCGTCGCCGCCGGCAAAGAGTACAACTTCGGCCTGGAGGCCGGCTCGAAGCCCGAACTGATGGTGGCGCTCGCCATGCACGAGGGCGCCCAGCGCCTCATCATCTGCAACGGCTACAAGGACCACGATTACATCCGCCTCGCCTTGCTTGGCCGCAAGCTGGGCAAGAAGATCATCATCGTCGTCGAGCAACTCAGCGAGCTAGATGACATCATCCGCCTATCCGCCGAAACCGGCGTGAAGCCGATGATCGGGTTCCGCGCGAAGCTCCAGACCCGCGGCGAGGGCAAGTGGGCCACTTCCACCGGCGACAATGCCAAGTTCGGCCTCAATACCGCCGAGATCCTGTTCGCCGTCGAGCGGCTCCGCGCCGCCAAGCTCACGTCCGCCCTGCGCCTCATCCATTTCCACATCGGGTCCCAGGTCCCGAACATCATCACGATCAAGAACGCCGTCATCGAGGCCGCCCGATTTTACTGCCAGCTGGCGCGCATGGGATTCCCGATGGGCTACCTCGACGTGGGCGGTGGCCTCGGCGTCGATTACGACGGCTCCCGCACCAACTTCGAGTCGTCCATGAACTACTCCATGGAGGAGTACGCGCGCGACGTCGTCGCCAACATCCGCGAGGTCTGCTCCGCCGCTGGCGTCGCCGAGCCCGACATCGTCAGCGAGTCCGGCCGCGCCGTCGTCGCGCCCCACTCCATGCTCGTGGTCGAGGTCTTCGAGCGGATCAACAAGCGGGAATCGCTCGGCCAGCGCCACCAGCCGAAGGTCCGCCACAAGGTCGTCAACGACCTCGCCGAACTCCTCCGCAACCGCACCAAGCTGGGCCGCCTCGAGCGCTTCCACGACGCCGTCCAGAAGAAGGACGAGGCGTTCTCCCTGTTCAACCTCGGCTATCTCGATCTCGAGAATCGCGCCGCCGCCGAGTCCCTCTTCTGGCAGGTGTGCGAACAGATCGCCCGCGAGGGCCGGAAAACCGGTTACCAGCCCGAGGAGCTGCACGAGCTCAACACCCTCCTCGCTGACCAGTACGTCTGCAATTTTTCCGTCTTCCAATCGCTCCTTGACCACTGGGCCCTCGACCAGCTCTTCCCGATCGCCCCGCTTCACCGGCTAGACGAGAAGCCCACCGTCAACGCCATCCTCGTCGACATCACCTGCGACTCCGACGGGAAGATCGACCGCTTCATCGACCTGCAGGACACCAAGTCGTACCTTAACCTGCACCCACTGAACGGAAAACCCTACTACTTGGGCATCTTCCTCACCGGCGCGTACCAGGACATCATGGGCGACCTCCATAACCTCTTCGGGCGCGTCAACGAGGTTCACGTGTTCCTGGAGGACGACGAGCCCAACGGTTTCTATATCGAGGAGGCGCTGAGCGGCAGCCGTATCGCCGACGTGATCGAGGGAGTGCAGTACCAGCAGGAGGACCTTTGCCGTAAGATGAAGGCGCAGATCGACCACGCCACGCGCAAGGACCAGGTGAAGCCGCGCGAGGGCGTTCGGCTCCTCGAGCTCTACGAGAGCCAGATGCTCAACAAGACCTACCTCAACATCGAGCCCCGCGGTTCCCGCCGCCCCCGCCGCGGCAAGGGCGCCTGAGCCGCTCGCGGCCGCCCGTCGTCCTCAGATCCCGGACAAGACCCGCTCCAGAAACTCCCGCGTCGCCCGGGCGTTGGCTGTGGTCGCGGCCGCCGAATCTCCGATGCCGCAGCCCTCGATCATGACGGGCCCTTGGAATCCGGATTCACGGAGGCGACGGAAAAGCGGCGCGAATTCCACTGTCCCGGTTCCGAGCTGGATCATCACCTCGCCGTTACGCGCCGTGCAGTCCTTCGCGGTGAACGCGGTGATGCGACCGAGCAGCGGCTCCATCTCCGCGAGCGGATCGCGCCCGGTGTAGTAGACGATGTTGCCGGGGTCGTACCAGATCCCGAAATTCGGGTGGTTCACCCGCTCCATGCAGCGGAGCAATTCCTTGGCCGCCGCGGTCACGCCGCCGTGCGGCTTGGTGACGATCTTCACGCCGCGCTCCGACCCGTAGCCGGCCGCGTAGGCCATCGCGCGGTACCAGCCGTCATGCTGCGCGGGTTTCCCGACCCCCGTGTTGATCAGGGCGCCGAGACCGAGCAAAACCGCGTTGTCGATCTGCCGGCGAAGATCAGCCTTCGCGGCGTCATCCCAAGGACCGTCGTCCCGGGTCCGGATCCGGCCCTGGATCGCACGCAGACCGCGGACGGCGATTTTAAGTTTCAGGGCGGCCAGGTAATCGGAGGAGGTCGAAGCGACGAACGGGTCGTCCTTCGTGGGCGTCTGCAGGCCCACGATGCCGAAGCCCGCCGCCTTCACGCCGTCCAACATCTCATCGCAGCTCCATTTGGTCCACGGCCGGTTGAGGCAACCAATCGTCCACCGGGGCGCCGGAGCCGCCGGAAGCCGGGAGCCGGCCACTAGGGCAACGCCCGCCGCGGCCGCAACCTCCCGCACAAAGCCGCGACGCGAAAGGGGCGAGGGATTCATACGGTAGGGATTAAAAAACTGGCCCGCCGACGTCGATGCTTTAGCGGGCCGGCTCGCAACCCACGGCAATCAGCGAAAGTCTTCCCCGCCTCCCTTTGTGCGCCGAATCCTCGCAGGCCGTCAGAGCAGGATCAAAAGGAGACCGCGGAGGCATCACCCAGCTTCCACCTACACCTCGGGGTTCGTGCGACCAGCGGTGGAAACCCGCCGGTCCTCCGAACGATTTACCGCGGGCAGGACGAAAGCCATCCACGACGTCCGCGCGTTGACGCCGCCCTTGGCGCGGCATGAATTCAGACATGCCCCGCTTCCCCTGCCCGACCCTTCTTCTGCTGGCAGCGCTCTCACTGCCGGCATCCCGCGGCCCCGCCGCCGGCTGGACCATCGAGTACGTCGCGGGCACGGGCGAGAAGGGATTCTCCGGTGACGGCGGACCGGCGCGCGGAGCGAAGCTCGACAATCCGTTCGGCGTCGTGCGCGGTCCCGACGGCGCCCTCTGGTTCTGCGAGTACACCGGCCAGCGGATCCGGCGGGTCGGGCCCGATGGCGTGATCACGACGATCGCCGGGACGGGTGCGAAGGGCTTCGGCGGCGACGGTGGACCGGCGCGGCTTGCGACCTTCAACCTCCCGCACGAGATCCGCTTCGACGCCGCCGGGGATCTCTACGTGGTCGACATGGCGAATCATGCCGTGCGGAAGGTCACGATGAAAACCGGGGTGATCACCACGGTCGCCGGCGACGGCCAACCCGGTTACGCCGGCGACGGCGGAGCCGCGAAAGCGGCGCGGTTCCGACAGCCGCACAGTATCCAGTTCGACCGTACTGGAAACCTTTTCATCTGCGACATTGGCAACCACGTCGTCCGCCGCATCGACGCCCGCACCGGTCTCATCTCCACCTTTGCCGGCACGGGACGGCCGGGCGATACTCCCGACGGTGCGCCGATCGCGGGAACGCCGTTGCGCGGCCCGCGCTCGCTCGATTTCGACCGCGACGGCAACCTCTGGCTCGCCACCCGCGAGGGCAATCAGGTGTTCCGCCTCGATCTTGCCCGAGGCACGATCCACCACGTCGCCGGCACCGGGAAGAAGGGCTTTACCGGCCACGGCGGCCCGGCGCGCGAGGCGACCCTCTCCGGACCGAAGGGCATCGCGGTCGATGCCGCGGGCAACGTCTGGCTCGCCGACACCGAAAGCCACAGCGTGCGCATGATCGACGCGCGCACCGGACGAATCGAATGGATCGCCGGCACCGGGGAAAAGGGCGACGGACCGGAAGGTCCCGCCCTCGCCTGCCGCCTTGCGCGCCTGCACGGCATCTTCGCCGACGCCGACGGCGGAATCTACCTCGGCGACAGCGAGGCGCACCGCCTCCGGGTAATCCGACCCGCCAGACCTTGAGCACCTTCCCGAACGACCGACCGGAAGAAACGCCGTCGCAGCGCCCGGTACGGTTTCAGGACATGGGTGACAGTTTAGTGTCAGGACATGGGTGACACTATCGCCAAGGCAGGGGCGCGGTTGAGAGGAACCGAGGATGCCATGGCAACAAACCCAAATGAACGAAGTGCGAAAAGAGTTCGTGAT
>CAIUOU010000013.1 GCA_903900845.1 uncultured Opitutia bacterium | reverse complement strand
CTCGACTTCTCCGCGGCCCAGCTCGTGGGGATTATGCCGCAGGACGACGTGGCGCTGGTCAGCAGCGCCGCCACCGGGGCGTTCGACAATCTGAATGCCGGGGTGCTGAAGACGGTAACCATCACCGGCCTCACGCTCTCTGGCGTCGACGCCGGCAACTACGCGCTGACCGTGCCCGTGCCGACCGGCAACGTCCTCCAGGCACCGGTGAGCTTTACCATCGGCACTCCGGCCTTTGTTTATGACGGTACCCCGAAGGTGGTCACGGTATCAGCGACCCCGGTGGTGCCCTACTACGTCACCTACGCCGAAAACGGCCGCGCGCTCGCCATGCCGCCGACCAATGTGGGTACCTACGACGTCTACGCGGCGGTCTCGGACTTGAACTACAGCGGCAACGCTTCAGCTACACTTACAATCAAGAAGGCCGCCCAGACGATCGCCCTGAAGGCGCCGGCCTCGGCCACCCTGGCTGACGCGGTGGCGGTTTCGGCCACGTCGTCTAGCGGTCTGCCGGTTGCGCTGAGCGTGACCGGGCCGGCCACGCTGGTGCAGGGCACCCTGCGGTTCACCGCACCAGGCACCGCCGTCATCACCGCCACGCAGGCGGGCAACGCCAACTACGCCGAGGCAAGCGCCACGGCCTCCGTCACGGTGGTGGGCAAGGCGCCGCAGACGATCGCCTTTGCGGCGCCGGGCGACCGCTTGAGCAACAGCGGCCCGCTCACGTTGAGCGCGACGGCGACGTCCGGTCTGCCGGTGACATTCAGCGTGGTGTCGGGCCCGGCCTTGCTCGCTGGCAACGTCGTCACCCTCCGCGGCGACGCGGGCCGGGTGATCGTGCGGGCCTCGCAGGCCGGTGACGCGCGCTTCGAGGCGGCGACCGACGTGACGGTTTCATTCCAGGTCACGGCCGCCACGGTGAACGTGTACTTTGGCAACGTGACGTCGGCCACGCCGGGGGCCGCGACACCCAAGGTCGGCGATATCGCCGCGGCGGTGCCCCCCAACAGCAACCGCGGATCGCTGCTCGTCGTGGCGCCGGCAGTCGGGCTCAACCGGGCGCTGGACTTCCAGTTGAACGCGGATGGCACCTTCGAGCAGACGTTCGTGATCGACGGTCCCGCGGCGGGCGGAATCGATTCCCCGCCGGTGGCGGCGGCGCCGGTGACGGTGAAACTGAAGGGTCGTTTGGTTGGTGGCCGGCTCTCCGGCACGGTGGAGCCGCTCGGCCTCACGTTCGACGCCCCGGTCCAACCGGTGGTGGGTACTTCCGCCAACGCGGCCGGCTTCTACCGCTCAAGCACCCTCGCGAATACCGCCGGTGCGACCTATTCGATCGTCGGCACCAACAGCCAGGTGTTGGTGTTGGCGACCACGCCGGCCGTCACCACCGGTGGTCTCACGACCCTCGGCAACGACGGCACGTTCGCGCTGCAGACGACCACCACGGCGGGCGCGGCCACGATCCGCGGCACCGTCGACGAGCCCACCACCACGGTGGCCGGCTCGATCAGCATCGCGGGCACGACGACGCAGTTCGCGGGTCTCGTCACGACGACCACGCGCACGGATCGCCTCGTGAACCTGTCGTCTCGCGTGCGCATCAGCGGCGGCGACAGTGTGCTCATCACCGGCTTCGTGATCGGTGGCGCCGCGCCCAAGCAGGTGCTCGTCCGCGGCATTGGGCCCGCGCTGACCGGCTTCGGGGTGGGTGGCGCGCTCGCCAACCCGAAGCTGAAGATCTACCGCGGCTCGACGCTCGTCTCGGAGAACGACGACTGGTCCGCCGACACCGCGGGGTCGTTCTCCCGAGTCGGCGCTTTCGGTCTCACCGCGGGCAGCCGCGACGCGGCGCTCGTCGTGACGCTCGAGCCGGGCGCTTACACCGCGCACGTCTCCGACGGCGGCGCGGCGGGCGTGGCGTTGGCCGAGATCTACGACGCGAGTGTGAATCCCGCCGGTGAATACCAGCGGCTGATCAATATCTCGACGCGCGGTGAGGTCACCGCCGGTGAGGGCGTGCTGATTGGCGGCTTCGTGGTCACAGGCAACTCGCCGAAGCGGCTACTCATCCGCGGGGTGGGCCCGGGCCTGGCGGCCTTCGGGGTCGGCGGCGTGCTGGCGGATCCGCGTCTGCGGGTCTACCGCAACGCCGATCTGCAGGCCGAGAACGACAATTGGTCTGCGGTGGCGGCCGAAGGCACGGCATCGGCCGACGCCGCGCGCGAGGCGGGGGCGTTCGCGCTCGCCGCCGGCAGCCGCGACTCAGCCCTGATCGTGACGCTCGCGCCCGGCGCCTACACCGCGCAGATCACGTCGGCCGACGGCACCGCGACCGGTTCCGCGCTGATCGAGATCTACGAACTGCCCTGAGGAAGGACGCGACCGCGGCGGATCCTTGGGATTCGCCGCGGTCAACGCCGTCCTGAACGGCTCCGGGTTTTTTAAACCCCGGATGTGCCCGGATGCACGCGGAGGATGCGCCGAGCGGGAAGCTCCGCGGAATCGCTTCGCATGGAAGAACCGCGAATGCATATCAAAGGGCACGAATGCTCCGTGCGCGGTAGCCGCCGCCGCTTGCCGCGGACGACGCTGTAGCCGCGGCTGCAGCCGCGGACCATGCAGAGGAAGGTACCGCCGCAGGCTATTCGGCCCTCCCGGAGTTTTTAACCGCGGATGGCGCGGATTTGGCGGATGAGGTAGGGGCGGTTTCCTTTTCTGAACTTCCCGGGCTTCTGTTCAAAACTGGCTCGTCGAGATGAGGCTCGGAATGGGGTCGCGAGTTTTTAACCACGGATGCACACGGATGATGCGGCGAGCGGCATGCGCCGCGGAATTGCTACGCGTGGGGAAGAACCACGAATGGACACGAATGTTCTGTGCGCTGTAGCCGCGGCCGCCCGCCGCGGACCATGCGGAAGAAGGTGCTGGCGCAGGCTATTCGGCACCCCGGCTCTTTAACCGCGGATACCGCGGATTTGGCGAATGGAGGAAGGTGCCGTTTCCTTCACTGAACTTCCCTTCCTTCTGTTCCAAAACCGGCTCGTCGTGATGAGGCTCGGAATCGCTCCGCGAGTTTTTAACCACGGAGCACGCAGGGTTCAAAGAGCCGGAGGATGCGGCGTGGCGGGATCGCGGGTGCGTCTTCAGCCAATCGGCGATTTTCACGTGTTTGGGGTTTTCCGTGGTTCCTCGTCTGAATTGCCCCGTTTCCGTCCGCGGATACCGCGGACGGGGTTGCGCCGGAGGCGTGGTGCGCTTCCCTCAAGCAATGCCCGAGCCGTGTCGCATAGAGTTCCGTCGTTACCGGCTGCCGTTCCGGGCTCCGTTGCGCACCGCGCATGGGAGCTGGGCCGTGCGCGAGGGCGTGCTGGTGCGCGTCGAGCGGCCGGACGGTTCGACGGGGTTCGGTGAGGCGGCGCCGATTCCCGGCTTCGCGGGCGCCGGGATCGATGAGATCGAGGTGGCGTCGCGGGCGCTGGGTGGAAGGTGCGGCCCGGAGATGATCGAGTCCCTGCCCGCGGCATTGAACACCCTGCGTGGGGCGTTGCGCGCCGCGTTCCACGATGAGGCCCTCTCGGCCGATGGTTCCGCACCCGCCTACCTCGGGGTGGCGGCGTTGCTGCCCGCCGGCCGAGCCGTCCTTGGCGCATTATCCGCGAGGGCGGAGTCCGGCTTCCGTCTCTTCAAGTGGAAGGTCGGGGTGGGGGACGTCTCCGATGAGTTGGCGTTGCTTGACGACGTGTGCGCCGCGCTGCCCTCGGGGGCACGGTTACGGCTTGATGCCAACGGCGCGTGGGACCGGCGGCGTGCGGAGCGCTGGTTGGAGCGCTGCGCCGAGCGCCCGATCGAGCACGTCGAGCAGCCGTGCTTGGCGGCTCCGGGCGCGGGGGAGACGGAACGCAGACGGGGCGATGACCTGTTGCTCGGTTTGGCAGGGGACTTTCCGACCCCTATCGCGCTGGACGAATCCCTGGCGAGCGACGCGGATGTCGACCGCTGGCTGGGCTCGGGCTGGCCCGGAGTGTTTGTGGTGAAACCCGCGCTGCTCGGCGATGCCTCGTCCTCCCTGGCCGCTTTGCGAAAACGCCGGGCTCCCGTGGTTTTTTCCTCAGCCTTGGAAACCGCGATCGGTGCCCGATCCGCGCTCCGCGTGGCCTTCCGCTGGGACGGTGAACCGAAAGCTTTGGGTTTCGGCGTCTGGCCGCTTTTCGCCGACGCGCGGTTCGACGGCCCGCGCGCCGCGCCGTTCGTGCGCCGCGAGGATGTCGAGTCTCTCGATCCGGAGGCCGCATGGAACGCGCTGGGCTAGAGAATATCCTGAAAACCTGCGCCGGCGTGGTGCGCCGAGGCGGGGTCTGGTTTCTTACCGATCCCGCTTGGACGGCGGATCGGCGCGCGGAGGCCGAGCTTCGGTTCGCGCTGACCGATTCCTTGGACCGAGGTGGACTCGGATGGCTGGGTATCCCCACGGGCGGGACGGGTGGGGCGGTGCGCTTCGCCCGTCACGACGAGATCACGCTGGGCGCGGCGGTGCGCGGATTTCAAACCCACTTCGGCCTGAGCCGCGTCAACGCGGTGGACGTCCTGCCCGCGCATCATGTGAGCGGCCTGCTGGCCCGCGTGCGCTCCGCGTTTTCGGGCGGCGAGCATCTCCCTTGGTCATGGAAGCGCCTCGAGGGCGGCGACCGGCCCGCTTTGCCTCCACGCGCCGACGGCTGGGTGGTCTCGTTGGTGCCTACGCAATTGCAGCGCCTGCTCGCGGTGGAAGGCGGCGCGGAGTGGTTGCGTTCCTTCCGCATGGTTTTTCTCGGGGGAGGTCCCGTCTGGCCCGCGCTGGCGGACGCGGCGGCGACGGCGCGCGTCCCGGTCGCCCTCAGCTACGGGATGACGGAGACAGCCGCGATGGTGACGGCGTTGCGCCCGGAGGAATTCCTAGCCGGCGCGCGGCACAGCGGGCGCGCCCTGCCACACGCGCGACTGTCGATCGCGGCTGATGGCGCGATCTCGATCGCGGGCGGCTCGCTGTTCCGCGGTTACTGGCCCGCCTGGAGGGCGGGGGAGTGGTTCACGACGGATGACGCCGGGATGCTGGCGGCCGACGGCGGCCTCATGGTCACCGGTCGGCGCGACGCGGTGGTCATCACCGGAGGCAAGAAGGTGCAGCCCGAACTCGTGGAGGCAGCGTTGCGCACCGCGCTCGGCGGCGCCGATGTTGCCGTGGTCGGCGTGCCCGACCCGGAGTGGGGGGAGAAGCTGGTCGCCTGCCTGCCGCCGACGGGAGGCGCGCCGGATCCTGGGATGGATTTTCCGGCGCTCGCGCCACACGAGCGGCCTAAGAGCTGGATCACGGTCGACCCCTGGCCGGTGAATGCGCAGGGCAAGGTGAACCGCGCGGCGCTGCGCGAGGCGGCTCGAAGTTATCAGGATACCCGCCCAGCACCGCCTGGCGGTGAACCAAGACTGGACATCACGGGACGCCAATAATCCGTGCGGCAGGATGTAGCGTGGAGCGCCGCGGAATTGCTTCGCGTGGGGAAGAACCACGAGTGGACACGAAGGGACACGAATGTTCTGTGCGATGTGGCCGCGGCTGAAGCCGCGGACCATGCGGAGGAAGGTACTGCCGCAGGCTATTCGGTACGCCCCGGGATTTTTTAACCGCAGATGGCGCGGATCCGGCGGATGGGAAGAGCCGGTTTCCTCCTCTGAACCTCCCGGGCTTCTGTTCAAAACGGGTTTGTTGAGATGAGGCTCGGAAGGGGTTCGCGAGTTTTTAACCACGGATACACACGGATTCACACGGATGGTGCGGCGAGCGGGAAGCGCGACCGGAGAACGAAGGGTTTTTTCTCGCGCGTCCGAACCTCCTGCTTTCATTTCGGGTTGTCCGAGCCCCGGTGGTATCCCGATGGCTCCCGCCCCACGACATGACCTTCCGCGTTTTCCCCGCCGCTCTGGTGCTGGCTGTGGTGCCGTCGTGCGCATCGGCTGCGGGCAAGGCGGGCGATTTGGTGCGCGGCTTCTGCCTCGACTGCCATGGAGCGGCGGTGCGTAAGGGCGGCCTCGACCTCGAGGCCTTGGATCTAGCGCGGCCCGAGGCCGCCGCGGACCGTTGGGAGGCGGTCGTGCGGAAGCTGGACCACCGGCAGATGCCGCCGCCCGGCGAGGCCCGGCCCTCGGAGGAGGCCTATCGCGAGGCGGTCGCGGAGCTCGCGGGGGCGCTGGATCGCGCCGCTGCGACCGCGCCCGACCCCGGCCGCACCGACACGCTGCGTCGCCTGAACCGCACCGAATACGAGAATTCCATCCGCGACCTCCTGGCACTCGAGATCGACGCGACCGCGCTGCTGCCGCAAGACGAGCCGAGCCTCGGTTTTGACAACGTCACCCTCGGGACTCTTTCCCCGCTCCTCCTCGATCGCCAATTGGATGCCGCCCGCAAGGTGGCCCGACTCGCGCTCGGCGCGCCGTCGCGGGTCCCGGGCAGCGACACATACCGCGCCAAGCCGGACCTTACCCAGGAGGCGCACGTAACCGGCCTGCCCCTCGGCACGCGCGGGGGCATGCTGGTGCGCCACCATTTTTCGCGCGATGGAGAGTACGAGATCCACCTGCGTCTTGCGCGCGACCGCAACGAGCACGTGGAGGGGCTGCGCCGTCCGCACGAGATCGAGGTGCTGCTTGATCGCGGACGTGTGGCCACGTTCACCGTGCGTCCGCCCGGGGCCGACAAGAATCACGACGCGGTCGACGCCCACCTGAAGGCACGGATCACCGTGCGGGCCGGCACCCGCGACCTAGGAGTCACGTTCCCGCGGCAGCCGGCCGCACTGATCGAGACGGAGCGGGAGCCCACCGTGGCGCGGTTCAACATGCACCGGCATCCGCGCACCGCGCCGGCTTTGTACCAGATCACAGTCACCGGTCCGTTGGAGGCCCGAGGGCCGGGCGAAACGGCGAGTCGCCGCCGGATTTTCGGACCCACCGCCTCGTTCGCGCCGGAGGGGCAGGCATGGACGGAGTTGGAGGAGGAGGCGCGGGCGCGCGAAATCCTGGCGCCTTTGGTGCGCCGGGCCTATCGCCGACCGGCGGGCGAGGAGGATGTGGAGCGTCCGTTACGATTTTTCCGGGAGGGCCGGAAGGCGGGTGGACCGGAGGCGGGCATGGAGGAGGCGCTTGCGGCTATCCTGGTGAGCCCACGGTTCCTGTTCCGGATCGAGGCGGATCCGCCCGGTGCGGCGGCGGGTGCGGTGCGTGAGTTGACGGACCTCGAGCTTGCCTCGCGTCTCGCGTTCTTCCTCTGGAGCAGTCTTCCGGACGAACCGCTGCTGCGGGCGGCGGAAGGAGGCGCGCTGCGCACGACCGACGGCCGGCGGTCGGAAGTGGCGCGGATGCTGGCCGATCCCCGTGCGCGTAACCTGGTCAGCAATTTCGGCGCGCAGTGGCTGCACCTGCGCGGGTTGGAGACGGTGACGCCCGACCTGCGGCTGTTCATCGATTTTGACGACAACCTCCGGCAGGCCATGCG
>CAIUOU010000012.1 GCA_903900845.1 uncultured Opitutia bacterium | reverse complement strand
AGGTGCGCGCCCGCGTCGATCTTCCACGTTCCGTTGTCGAACCGGTAACGCGAGTGGGCGGCCAGGGTGCGCGCCGCGATATGGATGAAGTTGCCGGAGAAGGTCACGCCGCCTCGCCCCGTCGCTCCCTCCGTGCGATCGGGACTGTAGCTGAGCGGGGAGCCGCCCGCGATGCTCGGCGTGGCGTTGGTACCGGTCGTGGCGGAGCGGTTGATATTGCCGTTCTTGTCCCGGTAGTAGGTCGCCTGACCGCCGAAGGAGAGGACCGAGTTGGGCGTCACGCGCCAATCCGCCTTCAGGCTGGTCGAGTCGCGGGTGTACCACTTCGGCGCGTCGATGATCTGGTGAGTCTGCAGGAACGGACGCGAGGGCGAGGCGCCCGTGCCGGCGGCGGTCGCGTTCCACGTCATCGCCGAGATATTCTGCTCGTTCCACTGCTTCGAGGACAGGCCGGTGAACACGATGCCGAAATCCTTCGTGATCGGCAGGGTGTAATCGAAATCGAAGCCGGGCTTGATGCGATACTCCCGCGTGTCGAAAGGGAAGGGCTGCGCCTTCAACTGCAGGCCGTCGCTGCTCGCAGTCATCGTCACGCGGTAGTTGAATTGCGCGCGGCTCCGCTCGAACGCGCTTTTGCTCACCATGTTCACCGTGCCCGAGATGCCGTCCGCCGGATTGGCCGGCGTGGGCACTTTCGTCACCTCGATGCGCGAGGTGTTGTTGATCGACACCTGCGTGAAAAGGAACGCGCGGTTCGCCGCGCTGCCGGACGCGTTGGCCAGCTGCGCGCCATCCATCGTCACCGAGGTGAGGTTGGGGTCGAAGCCCCGCACCGCCACGGCGTTCGGCGAGGCGTCCGAGTACTCGATCGTCACCCCGGGCAGGAATTTCATGAACTCGGCCACATTGCCCTCCGCGACGTCGCCAAAAGCGTCGGTCGCCACGACGTTTTTCACATTGGGCGCGAATCGTTGCTCGTTTGTCGCGAGCGACTCGCCCTCGGTAAGCTTGGAGGAGGAGAGCACAAACGCGTCGAGCTTCACCACGTTGCCCGCGCCGCCGTAGTTGCTCCGGCTGGTGAGATTGAAGTCACGCCGCGCGGTCTCGCCGGCTTTCAGGTCGATCGCGGCGGTGACCGGATCCAGGCCGGAATAGAACGCCTCCACCGTGGCGGCGCCCGCCCGGAGTCCGGGCAGGCGGAACGTGCCGGTCTCGTCCGTGAACACCGTCTGGTCGGTGCCCCGCACGCTCACCCGGGCGTTGTTGAGGTACTGGCCGGTGACTTCATTCTGCACGCGCCCGGTGAGCGTCGCGGTGCCCGTCGCCGGCTGCGCCTGCACCGGCGGGATGATGGCGGCTAGGGTGAGGCTGAGGAGCGAAACCAAGCGGCCGGGGAGGGTCGCCGATCGGGGAGTCGGGGTGGGCATGCCTGCATCGAGGCGAGTCGCCCTGGTCTAGTCGAGCGAGGTTTCGCCCGTGGGTCTTGCGGGCGCGATGTCGCGCGCCCTGGTTCAGCGTGGCAATCCCGCGACGCCTCGGGGCAGCGCGAAGAGGGCCGCAGCCTCCGCGTCGTTGAGCTCGCGGTTGAAAACCGCAAGGTCGTCGATGAGGCCCACGTAGGCTAGCCCGACGGTGAGCGCGGACTGGCTGACGTCCCAATTGAAGGTGTGGTTCCAGCCCGAGAAATCGCCCTGCTTGCGGCCGTCGAGATAAAGCGTTCCGCGGCCGTCGGCGGCTCCCGAGTTGATGCCCGCGAAAGTGACGAGCACATGGGTCCAGCGCTCGCGGGTGAATGGCGGACGGTGCACCGCGGTCATGGGACGCTCCGGCTCGGGCATCTCCTCCCACTTCCGGTTCTGCGGATTCCAGAAGCGTGTGACCGCCATGATCGCGAAGCGGAAATGACGCGGCGTATGATCCTTGCTGAACTCGACGAACAGGTTGCCCTCGTTCCACGCCTGCCCGACAAACTGCACCGGGTCGCAGTAGCCGGGCTCCAGATCGCGGTCGGGGTCGAGGCGCAGCCAGAAGGAGACGGCTCCCTGCCAGTGCTTCGGCTGGTAGCCGAGGTTTTCGCCGCCGCGGTAAAAAACCTGCGGCTTGATTTTGCGGCGAAACTCCAGCGCGCCGCCGAAACGGCCGGCATCGGCGACGATCCGGGTATCCTCGACCGGCGGAAGCCCGGGGGTGGAGTTGGCGCGCTTGGCGCGGTCGGCGGCGGTATAGACGCGCGGATCCCCCTTGGAAAAGGTGGCGTCGGCCGTCGTGTCGAATGGCGCGTGAAACACCAAGGCGGAGCGAAGCGCGGCTTCAGAAGCGGCAGCCATCAGCTGATGCGCCGACAGTGATGCCCCGAGAAGGAGGGCCGAAAGGGTTTTCATAGGGAAAGGCAACGCGCCGACTATTTCACTCCCCGCCGACTTTGCGAACACGCCGAGGAGATTTCCAGTTCCCATCCACCCCAAAGGGGGCAGGGCGTTGAGTGTTTTTTTAGGCCTTCGGAGCAGCTCCTCGTAGCTAAACAGAAAACGCCCTGACCCCATGCGGCAGGATGGTTCAGGAGCGGGCAGGGAGGAAGAGCGGCGCGCCGGGTCCGAGGGGCCAGCCGGCCCAGATCCACACGACCAGCAGCAGGGTCCAGCCCACGAGAAATGCGAGGGAGTAGGGCAGCATGGTAGCGACGAGCGTGCCGAGGCCGGCCTTGGGCTCGTAGCGCTGCACGAAAGTCAGGATCAATGGGAAATATGCCATGAGCGGGGTCACGATGTTCACGACGCTGTCGCCTATCCGGTAGGCCGCCTGCGCCATCTCGGGTGAGTAGCCCAGCAGCATGAACATAGGCACGAAGATCGGCGCCATCACCGCCCACTTGGCCGAGGCACTGCCTAAAACCAGGTCGATGACCGCCGCCAGCAGCACGAACGCTATCATCAGGGGAATCGGGCCGAGATCGAGCCACCGCAGAAAGGCGGCCCCCTCGACGGCGGTGATCATGCCTAGGTTGGTCCAGTTGAAGAAGGCGACGAACTGAGCGATGAAAAACGCGAGTACGATGTAGCTGGCGAGGGACTGCATCGTGCGGGACATGCCGTTGATAACGTCCGCGTCGTTGCGCACCGTCCCGGCGGCGATCCCATAGGCGAGCCCCGGCAGCAGGCCGAAGAGAAAGATGAAAACGGGCAGCTGCCGCAGGAACAGCGAGCTCATGAAGTCGGGACGCTTAGGCTCCAGCAGGAAGCCCCCCGTCGGCAGCACACCCGCCAGCACGAACCCGACCAGCGCCAGCAGCGCCACCAACGCCGCGATCAGCCCACGTTTCTCCGGCCGGGTAAGCGCAGTGAGCGGCTGCGCCGGCGCGTCGCCCGTGTAACGTCCGATGCGCGGCTCCACGATCCGCTCCGTCACCCAAGTGCCTAGTAGGGTGATAAGGAAGGCCGACACCGCCATGAAGTAGTAATTCGCCACGGGCGTGACCACGTAGGCCTTGTCGAGGATCCGGGCGGCCTCCTGGGTGAGACCCGATAACAGGACGTCCGTCGTGCCGAGCAGGAGATTCGCACTGAAGCCGCCCGAGACCCCCGCGAAAGCGGCGGCAAGCCCGACAATGGGGTTGCGCCCGACCGCGTGGAACAGAGCGCCGCCCAGCGGGATCAGCAGCACGTAGCCGATGTCGCCACCCGAGTGTGACATGACACCAGCGAAGACCACCACCGCGCTGAGGATGCGGGGATGCGCGGACACGGCCATCAACCGCAGGACCGCGCCCATGAGTCCACTCGTCTCCACAAGCGCCAGCCCGATCATGCAGAGCAGCACGGTGCCGAGCGGGGCGAAGTTGATGAAATTTGGGAGTACGCCGCCGAGTATCCGCTGGAAGCCGTCGTGGTTGAGGAGGCTTACCGCGCGCACCTCCGCTCCGGTGGCCGGGTGCGGGACCGAGAGCCCGAGTGCGGCCAGCAGACCCGAAAGCAGCACTATACCCACGGCAAGGATCACAAACAGGGTCGCGGGGTGCGGAAGCGCATTCCCGGCGCGCTCGAGGCCGTTTAGAAACCGCTGGAAGGCTGAACCGGGGGTAGGGGATGCAACGCGATGATCGCTCATGCCTTGGAACAGCTGTCGCGGTCCGCATCGGCGTCAACGCCTACCCAAAGGGGTCAGGGCGTTGATTGTTTGGGACGCGCGATTTAAACAATCAACGCCCTGACCCCTTTGGGGGACGGCTCAAAAGCGCGTGAGCACCGAGGCTATCATGCTCCTTGGTTCGCTCAGGGCGCTGAAGCTGGCGTAGTAATCGGCGCTGGTAAGGTTCTGCACCGCGAGGCTGAACGTCGTACTGCGGCCGAAAAGCCTCCGCGCGTAGGTGAGGTTTGCGTCGGCCTTGGTGTACGCGGGCGAGCGAAACTGCGGGAGATTCGGCAGGTTGTTGTTACCCCGCCGTTCGCCGACGTAAACCACACCGACGCCGGCACCGAGGCCCCGCAGCGGGCCGGATGAAAAGGAATAGCGGTTCCAGAGATTGGCCTGGTGGCGCGCGACGTTAGGGGGCGAGAGCCCGACGTTCGCGGGGCGGGTAGGGTCCTTGATCGTTTTCACGTCGAGGTTCGCGTAACTCAGCACCACCTGCCAGGGCCGCACCGGTCGCGCATTGAGCGTGAACTCAATTCCACGCGACCGGTCGAGGCCGGAGGCCGTATTGAAACCAGGATGCTCCGGGTCCGGCTGCAGCACATTGGATCGCTCGATGGAGAAGGCGACGATGGTGCCAGCCAGCCGCCCCTCGATCAGATCGAACTTCGGGCCGAAATCCCATCCCTGGCCGGTGACGGGCGCGAACAACCGTCCGGCGTAGTCGGTGGCGGTCTGCGGGGAGAACGACTCCGCGTAGCTGGCGAAGAATGTCATGCGCGGCGCGACGCGGAACGAAGCCCCGTAGCTGCCGACATCCGCGCTCTGGCTCGAACTGGCGGTGGTGCGGGCGAGCCGGTTCTCGCTGTTCTGGAAAAACTGCCCGTAGCGGTAACCTTGCATGAGCAGCAGGCGGTTCCGCAAGAGCTGCACGAGATTGCTGACCGTGTAGCCGCGCTGCCCCGAATCCAGCATGGTGTCGGCGAAACGAGTGGTGTACGCCGACCAGGGTCCGAGCGCGTGATCGGCGCGGGTGGCAGCGTCGACGTTGAGGTTGGGCGGATTTGTTGGCCGGCGAAACTGCTGGCTCCGGGAGTCGACCACCCCGGCATACTCGAAACCGAGGAACACCTTGTGCGAGATCCCGGCGTAGGTGTGGTCACCCAGAATGCTCGCTTGGGCGATGTAGTTTTCGTTGCCTGTGAACTGCACGGTGGGGATGCGAGCGACGGAACGGACGCGGGTGACGGCGTTGACGACGAGCGCCTGCGATCCGGCCATGGTGTTCCGGCCCTGTCGTTGTCCGCGGAGGTAGCCGCCGGCGCGAACCGCCCACCGCGGCGTGAGTTGATGCGTCAATTCAAGCGAGGCCTGCGCCTGGATAACCGCGGACGTGGACTCGGGGCCGGCGCGGTTGAAGTTGCGCGGGACATCCCGCACGTAATTGCCGGTCGTCGAGGTGAAGTAGATCGGCGGGATGGCCTGGGTGCCACGGGTGGATTGCCACTGGAAGTCGAAGGCGAGACGCGTCCGGGGCGTGAATGCGTACTGCACATTGCCGCCGTAGACCTTCCGCTCGCGGCCGGCGTAGGCGTACTGGCTCCCGTAGTCCTCGTACGCAGCTCCGAACAGCACGCGCAGTTTCTTCCCGGCGTCGACCGGCGTGCTGTAAAGCATCTCTGCGCGTCGGCTCGAATAAGATCCGTAGCGAACGCGCGCATGTCCGGCGGGGTTCGCGCCCGGACGACGGGTGATCATGTTGATGGTGCCGCCCGGTTCGATCGTGCCGGAGAAGGTGGACGACGGCCCCTTGATGATCTCCACGCGGTCGATGAAAAGCGTATCGGCCACTCCAAATGAGCGGTAGCCGTTGCGATAGCTGGTGAAGGACTGGAAGCCGCGGTTGTAGAAATTATTCCCAGTGACGTCCTCGGGCGTCGCATTGCCGTTGTCGGACATGCTGCCGCTGTACTTCAGAGCCTCGCCGATCTCCTTCGCGCCGATGTCCTCGATGAATTCGGCCGTGATCACCTCGACGGGGCGCGGAAGGTCGAGCAGCGCGGTGTTGAAGCTCGTGCCCGAGATCGCGTTGGCGGCCTTGTAGCCGTCGTCGCCCTCGGCGCTCACTTCAAACTGCGCGAGAATGACCGGCGCCTCCGGTTTATCGGGCGGCGTCGTCGGGCGCACCTGGGCGAGCAGGGTGGGGAGCGCAGCGAGCAGGGAGCCGGCGCAAAGGAGCCGCCGGAGCGCGGCGCAGGAAGGCGTGGTCATCGGTGGAAAGTGGGCGTCGGATACAAAGGTCCTTATTGGGGAACCGCCATCACCTGGCCGGCCCGGTTCAAAATGTCGTATAGGTCCGGATACGGGACATCCTGCACCGCCCCGTCGGCCTCAAGGGCGAGGGCCGCGGCGGCACCCGCCGCTTGCCCGAGGGCCATGTAGACGGGCTCCATGCGGATGGAAGTGTAGGCGACATGGGTGGCCGAGAGGCACACGGGAACGAGGAGGTTCCGGCACTCCTCCCGTCGCGGGACCAGGGAGTAATAGCTGATGCCGTACGGCCGGATAGTGCGGGACTCGAGGTGCGAGCCCTCGTTGCGGAGCCGCCCGTCAGCGTCCACCACCCGCGAGACCACGTGCGAATCGAGCATGTAGGAGCCGATCGCCACCGGGTGGCCCGCATCAACGCGTCCCTCCCGGCGGAGATTTTCCTCCTTCATGAGGAACGCGCCTCGCATCCGCCGCGCCTCGCGGATGTAAAGTTGGTGGGGGAAATTGCCGTTGTCCGTGAACTCGTCCTTGGGCCAGCCCCACGGCTTCATCTCTTCGCGGATCGCCGCCGGGACGCGCTCGTCGTTCGCCAGCACCCAGAGCATGCCGACCGCGAAGTCGCGATGCATCCGGTCCAGCCGCTCACGCTCACGGCGGCTGGCGGTCTGGTAATCACGATTGCCGCCGATGAGGTTCACCTGGTTGGTGTCGGTCTTCCGGTTTGGCATCGGCGTAAGGCTGATGATCTTTTGCAGAGGAGTGTCGGGCGCCAGTTGCAGGGTGCGCACAAGGACCTCGTGCCAGAGCGGGTTGAAGCCGGAGGGCTTCTCGATCGGCAGACGGTTCGCGGGATCGTTCGTGAGCGTCATGCGGTAGCAGTACGCCTGCGTGCGTGAGTCCCCGTCGCCCGGTTGGCCCCAGAGCTTGGCGTCGATGAAGGGCAGAACTCCCGAGGTCGGGTCGCCGGGACGCACGTAAGGGTCGATCGACTTTTCCCCGGCGCCGATCACTCCAGCCAGCCGGATGCCGTTGATCGTCTCACCAAAGTCCCGGTTGGCCTCGCGTCCGACGATATGACTGACGCCCGCGCGCGCCATCAGGTCGCCCTCGTAGGAGGCATCGACAAACACCCGGCCAGCGTGACGCGCCCCGTCCTCGGTTCTCAGCGCGACTATCCGCCCGTCCCGCAACTCGACAGCCGCGGGCATTTCGGCGATCCGCTTCCGGCGCAAGACCTCGACGCCGGCCTTGCTCAGCATGGCTCCGAGAATCCTTTCGGCGACGTGGGACTCGTAGACCCATTGCATGCGCAGCGAGTCGTTCTTACCGGTGTAGGTGCGTTTTTTCGACAGCTCGAAGAACTCGTCCCGCGTCTGGACGCGCCACGCCGAAGTTTGGAGGTAGTGGGTGTAGATTTCCTGGTAAAACTCCCGCGCGATTCCGCCGATCGATGTGCTGCGGTTCATGTCGGTCGCGGTGAGACCAGAAGTCGCGACTCCCCCGAGGTGGGCCGTCGGAGAAAGCAGCAGCACGGTTTTGTTCATCCGCGTCGCCTGGATCGCCGCGCTGATGCCGGCGAGTGTGTCACCGTAGACGACGACATCGTACGCGGCCAATGCGCGCGAAAAACCGACGGAGAGCAGGAGGATCGAGGGGAGCAGCTTGAGCATGTGGAGGAAAGGGCAGGGCGGTTGGGAGTACGGCCGGCGGGCGGAACGAGGGAAAGCCCCGCCGCGCCATCGCGGCGGGTAAGGGCGAGGGTGATGGTCTGCGAGCTGCCGGTCACGCAAGCTTGGGTTGGAGCATTTGGATTGATCGCTAAGAACGGTAACATCGCGCAGGTGGCGCGGTTCAACAGCGGGCTCTGCTCTGCTGGGCACTTTACTTCGCCCTGCCGTTCCACCGTCATTCGTAGCCGATGCCCACTCCGGCGGTGCCCAGCCCCATTTCGCGACGGAGGCTCTTCACGACCAGCGCGGCGGCTTGGTTGGCCGCCCGGCTCCCCCGGAGCTCGCGCGCAGCAGACGCCAAAGCTGGGGCCGACGGTGGGCAACTGGCGAAACTCGGAGGGCCGAAGGTGGTGCAGCCGACCGGCACCGGCTGGTGCTCATCGAGGACTGCGCGCAGGCGTGGGGCGCGCGATACCGCGGCCGACCCGCGGCACGATCGGTCACGTGGCCTGCTTTTCGCTGATGAACTCGAAGCACATCGGCGACGGCGACGGCGGGGTGGTCGCCTCGAGCGATTCGCGCCTCGGGCCGGCGCTGCAGAAATTCGGAGACAAAGGATCTGATCGCACGACCGCCGGCTTCATGTGGGATCAGACCGCGGTGCTGGCGAGCAAGTCCATCACGGTAGCGGCGGTGGCACTGCCCATCCCGAAAATGATGATGGTGATATCGCCGGCGGTGGCGGAGGTCATGGGCTTGTCTTTGCCCATGACAGGAACGCGGTGCCACTGGGCGAAAAGTTGGACGTAGCGGTCGAAATTGGTGAGCAAAACATAGCCACCAAATTTATTGAGCGGAACGCCGGTGTAGCGGGGGAGCCAGTTGGCGACGATCTCGCGGCGGGTCTTCATGGCCGATGATTGCGCGCGATTTTGGGGCAAAGGCACGAAAAGGATGTGGCCCGGCGGGCGACTGCGCCCGGAAATTGAGAAAAAATTCTTCAAACGAATAAAAACGTGCCGATCAGTGGAACAAAGGTCCTGCACTGCCCTCTGTGTGGGCGTAACATTAATTTCTCCTCCGCTTAGCGGGGGAGATTGGGGTAAGTAAGAAAGCAAAGGCCGGCCACATAGGGGTATGTGGCCGGCCAACTTTTTTT